>CAYXGR010000665.1:0-1503 GCA_964464525.1 uncultured Planctomycetaceae bacterium | reverse complement strand
ATCGCACGATCCTCCAGATCTCTGTAGAATCATCCCCCATGGCCGAACTCGTCCCAGCTCCGTTCGCAACTCTCCTCCGCCGCATTATCCGTGAACTCGATTGCGAGGAGGCGATCTTTCACCTGCCGCGCCGTAAGTGGTGGACACCGGACGCGGACGGCCCAAACCTCGCCGTCACCTTCCACGACCAGCCCGCCGGGAACCCGCTCGGCCCCGCCGCCGGGCCGCAGACGCAGATGGCCCAGAACCTCGTCCTGAGCTGGCTCGCCGGCGCGCGGATCATGGAACTCAAGACGGTCCAGATCAATGACCGGCTGCTGATCGCCCGGCCCTGCATCGACGCGACCAACGTCGGCTACAACATCGAGTGGTCACAGGAACTCCGCATCGGCGAGGCCCTCCGCGAATACGTCGCCGGGTCGATGCTCATCCACATGCTCGCCCATGGCGGCCTGCTCGGCGATTCACCGCTCGCGCAAACGGCGACCGAGACGATCTACGATATCAGCCTGGGCTACGACCTGGCGGGCATCCGCTCGGCGCCGATCCGCACGTTCGTCGAACAGATGCGCGACGCGAAATCCCTCGTGGAGCAACTGCGCGGCGAAATCCCCCACGAATTCAAGTCCCTGCGCGATCTGGACTACCCCACTCGAATCTCGACCAGCGTCACCCTTTCCACCTTCCACGGCTGCCCGGCCAACGAGATCGAGCGCATCTGTGAATTCCTCATCACCGAGATGGACTGCGACGTGATCATCAAGATGAACCCACCGATGCTCGGGAAGGAGCGGCTCGAGCACCTGCTGCACGACGTGCTCGGCTATGACGAGATTCGCGTGCCCGATCATGCGTATGCCAACGGCCTGCAGTTCGACGAGTCGCTGGAGATCTGCGACCGGCTGACGCGGCTCGCCGCTGATCGTGGCCGCCGGCTCGGGGCGAAGTTCTCCAACACACTCGAGGTCGAGAACCACCGCGACTTCTTCGACTCCGGCATCAAAACGCAATATCTCTCCGGCCAACCGCTGCACGTCATCACGCTCACCCTCGCCGACGCCTTCCGGCAGGCCGTCGGGCCGGCGATGCCGCTGACGTTCAGCGCCGGTGTAGATCGGTTCAATTTCGCCGACATGGTTGCCTGCGGCTTCTGCCCGACCACCACCTGCACCGACCTGCTTCGGCCCGGCGGCTACAGTCGGCTGCCGCTCTATCTCAAGGCGCTGACCGCCGAGATGAACCGCGTCGGCGCGTCGAATATCGATGAGTTTATTGACGCCGACCGGCGGGACGCCGATGCTCCCCGGGGCGGTGGCCCCGATGACGTCGCTGATGTGGCCGCGCGGAATCTCCGCGCGATCGCCGAGGAAACTCGATCCGATCCCCGCTACACCGCCGCAAACAATCGCAAAACGCCCAAACGCATCGACTCCCGTCTCGAGACCTTCGACTGCATCACCTGCGACAAGTGCATCCCCGTCTGCCCCAACGCCGCGAACTTCG
>CAYXGR010000664.1:0-1509 GCA_964464525.1 uncultured Planctomycetaceae bacterium | reverse complement strand
GTATCCATGATAAGGCGTTCCATGTCGAGTGCATTATCGATATCACAATACGGCTTCATCTACCTTATTAGGGCCTTTTCTTCTTTTTCTTCTTCTTTTGTTTTTCACAAACATCGGTTCTCGCTCCGTCGGGGCGCAGCCCCAGCGCTGGGGATCTTGGCGATCCCTGTCAAAAGGCGCCGGTCCACGTATCCATTCGGCCTCGTGCTCAACAGCACGGTGCCCACGATGTCGCATTCGAGCGGCGGCTCACGTAGGATGACGGCCTTGTTGTCGGTTGCGACCCCGACTCAGGCCAACGACTGTTCAGCCTGCAACGCTCGATGCGGCTCGTTCGACGTTTGGCCTGGCTCGGCCCTCGTCGATCTTGCCGGCACACGGTGTCTCTCCCGCCGAAGGGCAAACCTCCGGCGGATCGACATATCGGAACGCCTCCTCTCGTATCAGCATGATCCAACTATCCTCCAACATCCGTCGTGCCACGGCCACGATGGCGGTGGCTTTGGTCTTACGATTGTGTACGCGTTCAAACAGGTCTCTGTACGCGGGAACGCGGGGTACCGCCACCCACGCGGCCTCCACCAGAACGGCCCGAAGATGGCAGGAACCCTGGTGGGTGATGCCCCCCCGATAGTGCTTCGTGTTGCTGTCCCGAACCACCGGTACCAATCCGGCATAGTTGGCCACCGACGCCCGACTGCGAAATCGTTTCCAGTCACCCAGCTCCGCCAGAATCATCAAAGAGGTGATCAATCCGATCCCCGGCATGGTTTGCAGCCGGGCCGCCGGTTTGGCCCAACGCGGCCTGCGCTGCAACGCCCGAAGCGAGGTATTCGATTCGTCAATCAGTTGATCCATCTGATCCATCGCCGTCAGAAAATGGTTCAGAATCTCCCGCCCGGCCTCGTCCAGCGTCCTCTGAGCGAGAAAGGCCCGCCCGGCTTTTGTGAACAGACCGTCAGGCGCGAGGATCCCCCGGCGATGCAGAATCGCGTGCACCCGGTTCTTGAGCATCGTTCGCATGCGCACCAGGTCACTTCGGGCGCGAAGATGTTCGCGCAGGGCGAAGACCTCGTCGTCGGGCATATAGCAGGTCGGCAGCGTCAGATTCGACCGAGCCAGTTGATTCAGCACTGCCGCGTCCAGACCATCGCACTTGGCGACGCTCTCGGCGATGATTCGAAGCTTTCGGGCGTGCAGGACGTCCACGTTCATCTCCAGTTCGGCCGCCTCGGCATAGCGCAACAGCAATCGCCGCATCGCCCGCGAGTTGGTCGTGCTTTCCAGGACCACCCGGATCGCTTCGTCGGAGGCCTTCGCCCGCCGCTCCAGCGGCGCGAACCACTCGGCCATCGCGCCGAACACATTCGGGCAACGACCCCGACGGATCACTTGACCTACGGCATCAGTGCCGTGTAAAAAGGAATTGCGCACATGCGCGTCCATACCTACAACTATCATGGCTGTCTCCTTCTCTTTGTTGGCGCGAAATAACGCCGTACCGTACGC
>CAYXGR010000663.1:0-1514 GCA_964464525.1 uncultured Planctomycetaceae bacterium | reverse complement strand
CTTCAAGCAGTGCAACCCCACAGGCTCCGCCATACGGACCACAACCCTTCGCCCCGAAGTGTGCCACTGCTTCAAGCAGTGCAGCCCCGCAGGCTCCCCGACACGGACAACATATCCATTGCCCCGAAGGGGCCGAAACATGTCAGCCTAGGGCAGAGCGAAGCGCCGCCCTGGGTTGCCAACGTTCACCACCACCCAGCCCTGAAAGGGCGATACTGCATGGGTGCCCCACCCATCCTTTCTCAAAAGAAAGCGGCATGGAGACTCAAGCAAGGCTTGGCCGTGCACTGTCATCCACATCCACTAAAAACCCCGCCATCACGCGATTCGACAGCAGTAACCCCCGCCGCGTCAACCGAATCGATCGATCGTCCGCCTCCAGCAAACCCAACCCGCTGAACCGCTCGATCGCCTCGGCGAAGTGTTCCAATGGCTCCACGCCCGTTTGATCTCGAAAGCGTTCCACGTCGATCCCACGTGTCAGCCGCAGCATCTGCATCGCCGTCTCACCCGCCCGCTCGATACCGCCCAATCGTTCCCGCTCCACCACAACGCGCGCCGGCTCCGTCCCCATCCATTCAACATAACGACGAACGTCCGCGATGTTCTTGCGCCGCTCGCCGTCGAGATAGGATACCGCCGACGGACCGATTCCCAGGTATTCCCGATTCTCCCAATAGAGAATGTTGGCCCGGCACGCCCGGCCCGGTCGCGCAAAGTTGCTGATCTCGTAGTGTTCAAATCCTACCCCCGTCAATTCCTCGATCGTCAACTCAAACATCTCCGCCTCGAGCGATTCGTCGCAGGCCACGACCCGGCCCTGATCCCGAAGCCGCGTCAGACCGGTCTGGGGTTCATACATCAACGCGTAACAGGAAAGATGCTCCACCTTCAGATCGACCGCCCGGCGCAGCGTTTCCCGCCAGTCGTCAAGCGTCTGCCCGGGGATCGCATACATCAGGTCGAGGTTGATATTGTCGAACCCCACGGCCCGGGCCGCGTGGACGCTTTCGAAGATGTGCCGCGGATCATGCAGCCGCTCCAGAACCTTCAATTCCGATTCTCGAAACGATTGGGCGCCGAACGAAAGCCGGTTCACGCCCGATCGACGCAGCGTCTCCAGCTTCAAATCGTCGGCACTCGTGGGATTGGCCTCGACCGTCCACTCAGCGACCGGCCCGGCACGCTGACCGACCGCCGGCAGAAGCGTCCCCAATGCCTCGGCGGGCAGTTCGGTCGGGGTCCCCCCGCCGAAGAAGATCGTCCCGACCGGTCGGCCGGGATCGCACAGTGTCAACTCCGCGAGCAGGCCCGCCACCAGCCCATCGATCAACGTCGAAATTGTCGGCAGAGAATAGAAGTCGCAATACCCGCACTTCGTCCGGCAGAACGGCAGATGAACATACCAGCCGATGGGCAATGCAGGGGTTGGTTGTTCCGAGCGATCGGTCTCCATGGGCTTCTATTGTAGGGTATATGGCCATTCAGGCAGGCCTGTGGCACCGGTTTCCAAC
>CAYXGR010000662.1:0-1516 GCA_964464525.1 uncultured Planctomycetaceae bacterium | reverse complement strand
GAACGAGACAGAGTATGAAATTTCCAATTCGCATATTCATTATTCAAAAGCTCCTATTCCAATAATGTGTTTGTCAAAAATAAATATCATTACAAAAGGACATTCAAAAGCGCCTGAATGTCACGCCCGTCGGCCGAACCGTCGCCGTTCACGTCGGCCCGATCGACCTCGCAGGGTGAAGACGTCGCAGGATCGAGCAGCACATTCACCAGTACCCCCGCATCGCCAAGATCGACCACTCCGTCGCCAGTGACATCGCCCGATGGAAAAACCGAATCGGCCGCGGCAATCGCGACGAGGTCATAGCCGATCGTGTCGCCATAAATCGGATCGCCGCTGTTGTTGATACCGAACCCGGCGGATTCGAGATAAACGAATGCGTCGCGATCCAAACCAAGCAGCGGGATCACCACACCATCCAGATAGGCCCCGAGATCCCCGCCGCCGTCGGTCAACGGCAGCCCGCCATTGCCCGCCAGCGTGAAATCATCGATCCCCAGCATCGATTGAATGGTCGCAAACCCGCCCTCCAGCCCGTGGGCCGTGTTGAAGGTCAGCCCCACGGCCGTCGTGTCGATCGCCGGCCATTGCGTCGTGCCCAGACCCTCGCCCGTCAGAACGGGAAACACACCCGTCTCACAGTCTCGCAGGATGAGCCAGCCATCAAATCGAACAAAATGCTGCAACGTGCCCAGCACGCTCGCGGTCGCGCTGTTGCCCAGGATCGAGTCGTACCACAGTTCGGCCTGCAGATCCTGTATTCGATAGACCCCCGTAATCATTCCGGAGTTGCCCGAAAAAGGTGTCAGCGTGCCGACGCGGGTATCGAAGGCGGGGTTCGGCGGATTGCCGTCGTTCCCGCCGTCGGCCGTCGTCCCCGCGAGCGTGACCAGCACAGTGGCGATGCCCGGTCCGATGTTCGTGCCGCCTTCGTTCGTGCCCGTGGCGTCAAAGTCGTTGAGGACCGCATCGCCGAGGGAAAAATCGAACGCGAGGTCAAGATGGCTGGACGTTCCGGGTATCTCGACGGGAGTGGCAAAAAGGCCGCCGCCGAGATCGACGGGAACCAGGCTGCGCACCCCGTTGTTCAGATCTCCATCCAGATCGAGCAAGGGACCGCCCAGAAAGTCCACGCCCAGAAAGGGAAGCTGAGGGCCGAACAGGGGAACGCTCCCCCGGCGATACAGAAACGAGAGCGAACCCACGTGGTTCGGATCGAACAGCGGAGTCGCCAAACCCATGTATTGCACGACCGATCCGACATCCGACGTCCCGGCCAACCGGTCACCGTCGCGAAACGTCCCCGGCACAATCCCGTTGACGGAATTGAGGGGCACCGTCCGGTCCACCCCCGGCCACAAACCGACATCCACACCGGTCAGCAAGTCGAAGGGAGCGGCATAGAGCGGCGGCGACACAAAGGCCACGAACCAAACGAGGCCCCAATAGATAATACGCATATCTACAACCTTTCCATGTCTTTTTGTCTGTAGGGTGGGCACTGCCCACCACTTTT
>CAYXGR010000661.1:0-1518 GCA_964464525.1 uncultured Planctomycetaceae bacterium | reverse complement strand
TCATGTGTGCCACTGCTTCAAGCAGTGCGGATGACTGTCGAGTATCAATACGTCGTATGTATGCCACTGCTTCAAGCAGTGCGGATGACTGTCGAGTATCAATACGTCGCATGTGTGCCACTGCTTCAAGCAGTGCAGGAGTCTGTCAACCATAAATTGGAAACTGGAAACTCCAAACTCATCGCATTTCTCGTCGCCGGTGGCACGTTGGCCGCAGTCGGACTCGTTTCGCCGGACGCCTTGCGTGTCGTCCTGACGGACGGACTCGTTTCCCTGGGGATCCTCCTGTCCGCGTCTGGCGTCGGCATATGGCTCATCCGTGGGCTTGGCCTGCACAGATCGGAACCTCGCTGGCAACTGCTCGCCGCCGTCGCGTTGGGCCTGGGCACGATCTCACTGCTGGTGCTCGGACTCGGATCGCTCGGCATCCTGAGCCGATCCCTCTGGATTGCGATTCTGATTGTATTGGCATTGAGCGGGGTCTTCGCTGTTCTGCGGAACCGTGGCAAGGAAAGGGGATCCATCGAATCCCAACCCGACGCCTTCACCCGGCGAATGCACTGGCTCTGGCTGATCGCGATCGGTTTCGGCGCGCTTTCTCTGCTGGGCGGGACGATGCCGCCGGGCATTCTCTGGCCCGCCGAAGGCGGCGGCTACGACGTGCTGGAATATCATCTCGGTGCGCCGAAGGAATATTTTGACGCGGGTCGCATCTCCTATCTTCCCCACAACATCTACAGCAACTTCCCGTTCAACGTCGAGATGCTCTATCTGCTCTCGATGATCCTCCACGGCGATCCGATCGGCGGCATCTTCACCGCGAAGCTGCTGAACGTCTCTCTGGCCATGCTCGCCGTCGCCGCCGTCTGGCTGGCCGGTCGAGAGTTCGGCCCGACAAGCGGCCTTGTCGCCGGGCTATTGGCCGCTACTTGCCCGTTTTTTGTGTACCTCAGCGGTGTCGCCTACGTTGAGAACGGCCTGGTCTTCTTTGCCGCAATGGCCCTGGCGGCGCTGTTGCGCGCCATTCGAGAGGCCGAGCAGGCTGCAAGATGGATGCTTCTGTCCGGCCTGTTCGCCGGGTTGGCCTGTGGTTGTAAATATACCGGTGTAATTGCTGTAGTGATGCCATTGTTCGTCGCGGCCCTCATGCTTGCGCTGCGCTCACGGCCGATCCGGCCGCGGATTGTGGGGGCGTTCTGCGGCGGTTGCCTGATTGTGTTCGGACCCTGGTTGTTAAAGAACACCCTCGCGACCGGCAACCCCGTCTTTCCGCTGGCCTACGATCTGATCGGCGCGCATGAAGGCATCTGGAACGAGGATGGCGCGGCTCGCTGGAACGAAGGACACCTACCCGCGCCGGAAGATCGACCGACCGGCGCGCGATTCGAGCGACTGTGGGATCAGGTAATCGGTTCGCGTTTCTACGGACCGATCATCGGGCTGGGCATTGCCATCGGCGCCATCGCGACCCTCACGACCAACCGAAACACCAAACCCAGGGGAGCATCGGCGTCCCGC
>CAYXGR010000660.1:0-1518 GCA_964464525.1 uncultured Planctomycetaceae bacterium | reverse complement strand
CCAAAACCGGCGTTGTGGCACCGGTTTCCAACCGGTGCGAACCTCTGGTTTCGCAACCTTGGTGCACGGGGTTCTGAATACACGCAGAGCAGCGCGCCCGTCCGCCACCTGCTCCTGTCAGCGCATGCATGAGCTGTCGACTCCGATACCCACGCCGAACTCCCGATCAAGAGCATCGGGGCTTCCGGCGTCGGTATTCGCAGAAGACGTCACTGCAAATCGTGAACGAAACAGGTGCGCAATCGCCTTCGATCAGGCGCGGGGAGGAGGGGGTTCGGGCTCAAGATCGAACCCTTTGGGAGTGGACTCTCCGGGTAACACGAACCGCTCACCGGACACATACGGTACCACTCCGGTGATCTTTGAAGGAGGGGAAAGATCCACCCCAAGGTGAATCCAAAACGAGTTTGCACCCTGGCAGGTCAGCGCGTTGACCAGAATGTCAACGCCCCGTTCTTCCTCGGCGGGCGTGTCTGCCGCTTCGTCGCATTCATCCGGATTGCCTTGTGTGGAACTGCAACAACTGGAAACGGTTTTGGTGGGAAAGCAGCAACAGCTCGTCCGGCAAATTTCCGCCGTTAGGCAACCACAGGCATGATGTCGGCAGGGGTAATCCTCGTCGGCTGGTAGAGTGAAGTGCGGAATCGGCACACCGATCTCAACCGCGCAGAAAACAAGCGCGACGATTAATGCAGTAATCCGCCGTCCGAACATGGAGGACATTATATCAAAATCAAATCGCGAAGTGCAACAAGAAACCCAAGCCGGCATTGCCTGAAAATATCACCCTTGGCACCCATACCCGTTCGGGGGATAATATCTTTCGAGGCCGATAATCATCCCGCGATTGCCATACGGTACCTTCCGGAACCGGGCCCGGATTCCCGCTGTCTTCGCCTCGCCCGCAATAGAAAGGAATTCATGATGAATCAGACCCCCTCACAATGGCCCGGCGTGACGATCCGTCAGTTGATCCATTCCGCCATCCTGATCGGCGTCACCGCCTTGATCACCACCCAGGTCATCTCGGACGACAATCCACCCATTGGCCATTCGAAATCCGACGTAAACAAGAAGCGGATGGCCCGGCTGATCGAGCTTGCCACCCCCGGCCCCGGTCACAAACGGCTCGACGCCTTCATCGGCGAATGGGATGCCGTCAGCAAGGTGTGGACTACCCCCGACGCCCCGCCGCAAGAGTCCGAGGCCAAGATGAACTACTTCTGGCTGCTCGACAACCGCTTCCTCGGCCAGGAATACAAGGGTCTCTCGAAAGAACATCCCTTCGAGGGCCTGGGCTGCTGGGGCTACGACAACGCCAAAAAACAATACACCTCCATCTGGCTCGATACTTTGGGCACGATGATTGCCGTCGAATCGGGCACCTGCGATGAGACAGGCAAGGTCTTCACGATGTACGGCCGCCACGACGACCCCCTCACCGGCAAGCCCGTCAAAACCCGATCCATCACCCGCATCATCAATCGCAAGAAACACATCTTCGAGATGTATCGAGAG
>CAYXGR010000659.1:0-1522 GCA_964464525.1 uncultured Planctomycetaceae bacterium | reverse complement strand
CATCAGATAAAACGCCAGTTGCGCCCCCATCCCCTTCGCCTCCCGAATATACGGCGCATGCTCCACCTCTTCCGTCGCCAGAAACACGACCACCCGATCGTCCGCCCCCACTCGTTCCGATAGCGATCGAACAACCCGCCGGCTCTCCCGCGTCTCCGGCTTCTTGAACGGCTCTGCGATGTCGCGAGCCATGCACACCACGGCGATCAGACCCAGCACGATCCCCGCAAGCGGAATCGCCACCCGCCGTCGGTCATACGGAAGTTTCCAGGCGATCAGCGAAACCAGACCGACCCCCGCCAGCAGGCAGATGGCCGGTGCCATGTAGAGCGAGGTCCGAGCCGTCCCCCCGTAGGGATAGGCGTGCAACGCCGCGGCGATCAGGTTCAACGCCGGAGGCCCCAACAGCAGCAGCAAAAGCGCCCGCCGGGATCGCCACAGCGTCACGCTCCCGGCGATCACTAAAACCAACGTCACGATGCTGGCCCCATGCGCTCCGCCGATCGGGTAGGCCATCATGTTGCCGGTATGGATCACGACAGCCCAGACCGGCAGCATCCACGGCTCGGTGACAGGCGGAAAGGTCTGCGTCCACATCTTGATTTCTGTCAACCCCGTCGCCGCCGCCACATGCGGTTTCGCAAAGAACGCATACATCGGCAGAAAGCTCGCCACCAGCACGACGCCATACACGACGCACCCCACCCACATCCGCGGCGATCGGTCGCGCAAAAGCATCGACGCGAGCAGCAGGCCGACCCCGCCCGCGACAAAGACGGACGGGTACGAACACCAGACAAAGATCGGCGCGAGGACGATGAGCACAACCCAGCGGACCAGGGATTTCGGCCGCTGATAGACCGCCCAGCCCGCCATCGTCAGAATCAGGCTGATGAGCAGATCGGTCGCGTAGGGTTTCACCTCGGCGGCGTGGCGGATCGGATAATACGACGCGGCCAGAATACCGACGGCCACCAGCGTGATCGCCGCCCCGAAGTTCCGCCGCATGAACCGCCAGAACAGGAGCAGGCTCACCAGGCCGCTCAGCATGGGCACGAAGCGCATCGCCGCCTCGGAAAAACCCGCCGCACGCGTGGCGGCCAGTTCCGTCCACATGAACCCCAGCGGGGCGATTTGCCCATAGACAAGGGGTTTGAACAGCCCCGCGAAATCCCGCAGAAGAAAATTCACGGCGACGAAGGCCTCGTCGCCCCACAGCGGAAAGTTCAGCCCATAGCGGACAAGCCGGGCCAGCACACCGAGAAGGACCAACACCACCGTCAACCGCCCGGCGCTGGGCAGCCGCAGCCCACCCAATCGTGCACCCCGACTCCTCGAAGATTCAACCCCGGATTTATCACCCTCGATCATCCACGCCTCTCCATCCCCCAAGGTTTTTATAGATCCAGACCGATCGGATCATTTCAGATATTCAGGGTACGAGCAACCGGGAGCCACCCTAACCTCACGAATAGTTGAACGGAAGCCGATCGAAACACGACATGAGGACAACGGATCCATG
>CAYXGR010000658.1:0-1525 GCA_964464525.1 uncultured Planctomycetaceae bacterium | reverse complement strand
CGATCCATTCTGGTTCCGCTAGGTTGAAGTCGATACCTCCTCAGGGGTAGGAACCTGCGGCCCCGCACGGGTACACCTCCGGCTCGAGCTCCGCGTACGCCTCGGCCATCATGTCGAACAGCACGACCTCGTCCGGCACTGGCGTCTCCGCCCGCCGGGCGTCGCACCATGCCTCCAACTCCGTGAAGTGCGGTCGCACGGCATCCACAAAGGCACGCTTCTGTTCGTTCGGCTGGCTTTCGGCGAACGCGCCGCGCTGCACATCGTCGCCGATCGCCCACACCCGCGCGTGGAATGAGATGCCGCAACGCGGAGGGGATGCTATCAGCATCGATGGTCACTCCTGGAATGTCGGCGTAGCGCGACGTGATCTCGGGGCTCGATGACGGCGGTCCGTCCTCCTCCTCCTCCCCCTCAGGCGGTACATACCATTTCAGGAATTGGTAGTAGCTGCCCCTGGCCCGTGCGGCTGCGTTGATCTTACTCAGTTTCGGTCCGGGCGAGAAAACCGACACGAACTCGAAGTGTCGAACATCCCACCCCCGCTTGTCGAGGTCTTCCACGGCCCTCGCTCGGGCCGGGTCCACATCATCCGTATCCACCCACCCGGAGACCCTGGCGTCATCAAAACGCCAGAACATCATCGGGTGCGATCGTTTCCTCCGCTGGGCCCGACAACTCAGATGGCACATTTTGTCCATGCTATTCAACTCTCGGGCAGCGATCGAATCTCTGCCGGGATCAGCCCTGATCACTGCGGTCCATCCTGTTTCGTCTTCACTCGGTCCGTTCGCTTGGCGATTCGCTCAGCCGTTGTCAGGGACTGGCGGGGCAAGAAGATGTCCACCACAAGCGATGTCCAGTTAAAACTCCGCCCATCGAATTCTATGACTCAGGATGAATTGAGGGCGTCCACGTCCTTGTTCGATCATTCTTGGTATCCGTAAACCTCCTTGATGGAATACGGTGCGTTTTTCATGCCTTCGCGCTCGATAGTTAAACCCGAAAAGGATCTTGTTATACGGGGACCCACCACGATATTTTCTGAGTGATCACGAGCCCAGCGAACTGAACCGCTTTCTTCTGTTGCGGTCACGCCAAACACAATGCGTGTAATCGTCCACTTGCTTCCGTTGTAGACCTCGCCTGAGAATCTCCCAAAACTGAGTTCTGCGCTGCCCGTGACTTTCGCCTGCTCGGCATTGGGGAGAATCCGCTCCGGCTTCTTCTTGATGTCTCGGCTCTTGTGTGCAGCCTTCGTGGTGTGGCGGAGAGCCCACGACTTGCCAGTCTTCCCGTCAACCTCGAACGCGACGCCATCGGTACCCGTCTCGATGCTGTATCGATTGAGTGAAGGCCACACGTAGAAGGCGGCAACGGCCGCAGCCGCGATGAGCACGACGACCCATATGACGGTCTTATTCATTTTGTTTCCTCCGATTCGAAGAAAGCAACCCGAGTATCATCGTTAGGCCTCTTCACGGTGCCGGGCGGATCGGGAGAATAGACGCCGATCACTACTTCA
>CAYXGR010000657.1:0-1537 GCA_964464525.1 uncultured Planctomycetaceae bacterium | reverse complement strand
GGGTTCGAGCCCCAGCACTCCCAGTTTCCTTTATAATATGGGGGTCGCTTGGGTGCGGTCGGGGGTGATTTGGTCTTTTTGAAGAAGCCATTCTGACGCGATGCGTTCAACCATGCCGATCGCGAGGTTCCGGCATGCGATCTGTCCGCCACATCTTGCCGAGTCCTGACTATCCCTTATCGCATTCTCCTTGACTTTGATCCATTGGAGGAATAGGTTCAATAGACGCACTTCTTGGGGGTGTTTCGTCGGCCGGCGGAAATGTATTCGTGTCGCATGGAGACTTTAGATGGATTCCGAGCGGATCCCCTTGCGCGCGTTGAGCGCCCGCCAGCAACGTCTGGTTGAAAGACACCTGGGCCTGGTTTACTTGACGCTGGATCGCCACCCGCAACTCATCCTCCGTCGCCGACCCTGCCGCGAACCCGACGAACTCTTTCAGGAAGGGTGCCTGGCGTTGATGAAGGCCCTCCAAACGCACGATCCGGTGCGGCACGGACACTTTGCCACCTTCGCCCTCGCACGCATCCACTACGCACTCAGCCTGTATGGCCTCGAACATGAACATGCGGTTCGCGTTCCGTATATCACGCAGCGACGGCGGCGTGCGGAATTGAAGGCGTGCCCGTGGACGCCAACCGATGGCGTACCGTTGCCGAAGACCGTGAGCATGCAGGATGCCCGCCGACTCGCCGGCCCGTCATTGAGTTCCGAACGCTGCGCGGAAGGCTCTCAGGCCGCGGACGCAGCTGTGACACTCGGTGAACTGATTCGGGATCGCTACGATCTGGCCTTGCGTCAGGTGGTCCGGGATATGAAGAATGCCGCACGCTGCGCCGCTAATAATCGCGAGGTGGTGGAGCGGTGTTGCGAGGAACGGTGGGAGATCCCCGAGGCGGAGATGCGGACGTCATTCCGCGAACTGGCGCGGCGGCTGAATTGCTCAAAGGGGCGAATCGCCCATTGCGAGGAACGCATGCGCATCAATCTGGGCAAGAAGTTGATTGCCGACGCGCGCTACCAGGCGCTCCGCCGATGGGTACGCCTCTTACCGATGGGATTGCGCACCCGAATGAATCGACGGGATCAGGCATGGCTCGCCCTCGATCCGACGGATGATCAGTCAGGTCTGTGGGAGCACGGCGAGTGGGATGAATGACTTGCTCGGGGGCGGAAGTGGAACCCGCATAGAGGCGCGGCGAAAAGCCGTTTTACAGTCTCTCGGCGTTTCTCGACTGTCGGCTCTGGTCTCCATGACCGGATATCCGACCATCCATACAAAAGCGACCGTTCCCTACTTGCATCGAGTGTTTGGACACACTTGTTTTTGTGGGTTTGTCGGGATGATCTGCTCCAAATACGACCCCGAGGAACTGAATGATTTTTCGTGATGCATTGGGCTTCCCCGGTTGTAACGCCCTTACAGGGCTGGGTGATTGTGATCGTGCTTACCCAGGGCGGCGCTTCGCTCTGCCCTGGGCTGACATGTTGCGCCCCTTCGGGGCAAAAGAGGCATGTGGCCCTTCGGGGCAATGGA
>CAYXGR010000656.1:0-1539 GCA_964464525.1 uncultured Planctomycetaceae bacterium | reverse complement strand
TATGTGATGCCGTCGTTGCCGGACGGCGCCGAGGAGGGGATCCTCAAGGGGTTCTATCGCTACGATCGCTGCGATCGCAAACGGAACCGTCCGCGGATCCACCTGTTCGGCAGCGGGGCGATCCTGAACGAGGTGATCCGCGCAAAACAAATGCTGTCCGAGCGATTCAAGGTCTGTGCCGATGTCTGGAGCGTCACGAGCTATCAACAATTGCGGCGAGATGCCCTCGCGGTCGAGCGATGGAATCGGCTGCACCCGGCCGACAAACCGAGAAAATCCTACTTTGAAAAGCAATTGGAGCACGATCCCCACCCGATCGTGGCCGTGTCCGACTATGTAAAGCTCGTGCCGGAGCAATTGGCCCGTTTCGCGCCGGCCGAATACGTCGCCCTCGGGACCGACGGCTACGGTCGCAGCGATTCCCGCGAGGCCCTCCGCCGATTCTTCGAGGTCGATGCCGAGTCGATCGTGGTCGCGGCATTGTCTCTGCTCGCCCGGCGGGGTGAAATAACGACGGAGGTCGTCTCCGAAGCGATCGATGCGTTCGAACTCGACGTCGACGGATCCGACCCGGCACGCCGGTGAATAGCGAATTGTTAAAAGTGCGTCCTACAACCCGGGGAGCATCGGCGTCCCGCCGGTCGGAATACGGCCTACGCCGTGATTCCTTCAGGCGTTTCCTACCCAGTCAAAATGCGAAGTGCAATAAAGTGGGCGTCGCGGCACTGACGGGTTTGATTGTGTCCTGTTCGCTAGTCGGATGCACACAACCCGTGCCGGCGCATGAAGGTGACCGGGCGCCGGCGAGAGAGAAAATCTATGCCCGAACCGAAGGCGTTTTCACGCGCGGATTCTTCTACAAGCCCCGGGAAGATGAGTCCTCGCGAGAAATAGTCCCTCTCGCTCCGCTAATCGTGCAGGAGTTAGCCGGAAGTGCTGCCGACCTGCCAGAGGACGATCGGATCGCCAACGGCTATCTTTCATTTCACACCGACCGGCCGGTGGTATATTTCGACGTATCAATCGTTCAGATGAACGGTCAGAACCATGACCAGATACGCTTTGCCTGGTTTTATCCCCTACGAGTGGAACACGATTACATCAGATGGCGCGGCTGTCGAATGGCGCTGGATAGTGAGGGCTTTCCGATCATCTGGGAAGTGCTGGGTTCTGGATCCGCTCCCGACACCCTCTATGTCTCCAGATCCCTGGAACACGCCGCGGCCGAGGCGTTCGGCCCGCCGCTGACCGGCCGGCGCTACTCGATCGAGACCGATGTTCACAGTCGCCCCGATGTCCGGGTGGCACGCATCCTGGATGACGGTCCCCAGCCGATGGGGCCGTTCGTCTATCTCACGGCCGAGAACCTGAAGGTCATGACTTTCACCTGCCGATGCATGCCATCTCAGGTCCGCGACCTGCCACACAGCGCCTATTACGACCTGCGACCCCTTTCAGAACTCAAGGCATTCACGACGGATCGAAATCCGGTGGAACTCGATCGCATGCTCCGCTTACCACAATCATTCTGACTTAGGA
>CAYXGR010000655.1:0-1542 GCA_964464525.1 uncultured Planctomycetaceae bacterium | reverse complement strand
TCAAGCAGTGCAATTGGGGGTGCCACCGGCAAGCTCTGCTTGCCGGTGCACACGATCAGAGCCGCGCCCGTAAGGAAGCGGTCAGTGTTCGAATCACAGGGTGCCATGTCCTGTCCAGCCCTTGCTCACAGGCTGTTTTTGACGTTTTGACGTTTCAGCGTTTCGACGTTTCAGCGTTTCAGCGTTTCGATTTACAATCGCAGGCCAACCTTCACAGGAGACAATCCATGATCACCACACGCCGAACCTTCCTCCGCTCCGCCGCCGGCGCGACCGCCATGCTTGCTGTCGGCGCGCTTCGAGACGACTGGACCCGCCGCGTCCACGCCGCAAACCTCGACGCCGCCGGTCGCCCTCCAAATGACCTCGCCGGCGACGAACGCTTCTGGTTTCAGATCCAGCAGGCCTTCGACATCGATCGATCGCTCATCAACCTCAACAATGGTGGCGTTTGCCCCTCGCCGCGCATCGTCCACCAGGCCATGATCCGCCAGCTCAACTTTGCCAACCACGCCCCCAGTCGAAATCTGTGGACCGTTCAGGATCCCCAGGTCGAACTGGTCCGCACACGCCTGGCTCGAACCTTCGGCTGCGACCGCGAGGAAATGGCCATCACGAGAAATGCCAGCGAGTCATTGCAGATCGCCATCAACGGAATCGATTTGAATCCGGGCGATGAGTTTCTGACGACCACACACGACTACCCGCGTATGATCAACTCGCTCAAGCAGCGCATGGCTCGCGAGGGTCTTGTCGTCAAGCAGTTCAAGCTCCCCGTGCCCGTCCCCTCCCACGACGCGTTGGTCCGGCTCTTCGAGGAGAACATCACGCCGAAGACGAAGGTCATTCTCCTCTGCCACATTGTCAACCTCACGGGGGAGATCTTCCCGGTCGAGCGGATTTGCAAAATGGCCCGCACGCGCGGCATTCAGACGATCGTTGACGGTGCCCACGCCTTCGCCCATTTCGTCTACGACGGCGGCGCGTTGGGGTGCGATTACTACGGCACCAGCCTGCACAAGTGGCTCACCGCCCCGATCGGCACGGGTTTTTTATACGTCCGTAAAGATCGAATCAAGAATCTCTGGCCCCTCCAGGCCGCCCCCGACCCGCGCGCCGACGACATTCGCAAGTTCGAGGAGATCGGCACCCACCCCGCCGCCCCGCGCATGGCCATCGCCGAGGCCCTGACGTTCTATCACGGCATCGGCCCCGAGCGCAAGGAGGCCCGGCTTCGCTTCCTGAGAAATAGCTGGGCCGACAGGTTGCAACAAGACGACCGCGTGCGAATCAACACCAACCTCGCCCCCGACCATTCCTGCGGCATCGCCAACGTGCAGTTGGAGGGCATCGACCCGGCCGAACTGACCGGGCACCTGTGGCGTCGCCATAAGATCATCGTCACCCCCATCAAGCACGAAGATTTCCAGGGCATCCGCGTCACGCCAAACGTCTACACCACCCGACGCGAGATCGACCTCTTCTGCGAGGCGATGGAGGGCGTGTTGGAGAAGGGGCTGCCAACACCGTAGCGTGGGTCAT
>CAYXGR010000654.1:0-1549 GCA_964464525.1 uncultured Planctomycetaceae bacterium | reverse complement strand
CGGCTCATGATGTCGCGCTCCATCACCTCCGGCGGCATGCCCGGATAGAACGTGACGATCTGCACCGCCGGCGTGTCGAACACCGGCAACAGGTCGGCGGGGATGCGCTTCATCGCCACGACGCCGACGACAATGACCGCCAGCACCGCGACCACGACCAGATGGGGATTCTTCAGCCCGACTTCAATCGCCTTCATAAGCCCTGCCCGTCATCAAAAATCGTTCGTCATCAAACACAGCAACTCCTTCTCCGGCAGCGTCGAAACCGCCGCGACCACCAGGTCGCCCCGCCTGCAGGCGACGACCGTGAGCCCCTTGCATCGATCCAGCCAATGCGTTTGCCCGTCCTGTTCGACGCGGGCCATTCGATCCAGATGTTGGTCCGAGCCGCGCGTCACTACCAGCGACGCCGGGACACCATTCAATTGATACAGCGCGAAGGCCGCCGTTTCGCCCGCAATCGTGCAGCGTCGCGCCCCGATCAGGCGGCATCCCGGCCGATCGACCTCGGGCAGTCTCACGGCCAGCCCGGTGTTGTCACGAAGCCAATCGGAGACGCGTTCGGCATCGCTCGATGCGAATTGAACGCGCAGACCGTCCTCGCGGGAGTGCTCGAAGTCCGTCACTACCAGTTCGGCGAAATGTTCGGCGATGGGTCCGGCCCCACTCTCCCATGGTCGCAACCAAGTCAATGCGACGATGAGGAGCAAGGCTGCCGTACTTGTAATCGCAATCGCCCATTTCCGCAAGCGAGATGAAGTGCCCACTCGAACCTTGTCACCGACGGATGCCTCCGCGCGGCGAAATACCGCTTCGTCGATATCGGTCTGCGGAATCGGATCGATCAGCGCGGTCTCCAGGGATTTCCCGATGGCGCGTTCCATCTCGACTTCACGGGCACATTCCGGGCAACGTCCGATATGACGCTGGAATTCGATGCTCAGCGGTGCATCAAGTTCATTATCCAGAAATGCGAACAGATATTCTCTGATCTCGCAGCAGGTCATGACCGCGCCTCCCGGAGATGCCCGTGTTCTCTGGCAAAGTCGGCGAGGCGCTCGCGCAACATACGCCGCGTGCGGGCCATTCGTGACATGACCGTCCCCATCGGGCAATCCAGTACCTCGGCGATCTCGCGATAATTCAATCCTCCTGCCACCGACAAGAGCAAGACCTCTCGAAATGGGGCATCCAACGCATCCATCGCCGCGACGATCCGATCGTCCAGATATTCTCGAAACGCGTCTTCATCCATATTCGGCATGGAAGTAAATGGCTCACTCGGATCACTCGCCGCGAGTTCCGTCAGTTCCGCGTTCATGACCGGGGCCAGGCGGATGCGTCGTTGACGGGTTCGGTGCCATTCGGCCGCCACGTTTCGGAGAATGACGAAGAGCCATGCCCGGTGATAGACCCGCTCGTCCATCGGGGCAAAATTACGCCAGGCCCGGAGCAGGACTTCCTGTACCAGATCGCGGGCCTCCTCCGATCCCGTCGCATATTGCCGGGCGACGGCGCGCAGACGTCGCCAGTGGGGCCGAACATAATC
>CAYXGR010000653.1:0-1559 GCA_964464525.1 uncultured Planctomycetaceae bacterium | reverse complement strand
CCGGCAGGTCTCGTGGGTCCGTTTGAGGTGGATGGGGCACCCATGCGATTTCGCACCGGCGGGACGCCGATGCTCCCCCAAGTGAACCACTACGATTCATCGTTAGTTTATGCGGGCGGGATCGAGATTGGCAGTCGGGCGACGCTGTTGCCGAGGATGCCCGCTGTGTGGATGGCGATTGAGATCGCGATCAGGGTGTAGCCCAGGCGATTCGGTCGTGGGCCTATCCCGATGATCAGCAGGATCAGGAGGATGGGTAGATAATCCATGCTGAAGCGGTGGCCGAACTGCCAGTAGCCGGTGTTGAAGTAGCACAGCAGGGGAACCAGGCAACAGAGTGCCGCGGTTACCGCATGGCGAACGACGGTCTTTTCACGAATCCGAACCAATGCAGCGAAGATGTAAATCATCGCCGGAGTGGCGACGAAGAGGCTCAGGCCGCGCGGATCGTAGCCCAGCCAGGGGAAGGCGCCCTCTCCGCGCACCGCCGGCGGGGCGAGGAAAAACCAGAAGAAATTGCGGGCGATGAAGACCGGATTGAACTGACCGTGGGTCTCCATGAGATGCTTGCCCTGCCCGTGCAGGATCATCCTGTCGTAGGCGAATTCGGTGAGGGATCCGAAACGTGCGTAGTTGTAGATGACCAGCAGAAATAGGGCGGCGATCGGACCGGCGGCGAGTCGGGCGAGTTCGCCGAATCGCGATCGTCGCATGCAGGGAAATGCGAAAAACAGGCTGGCCAGCGCGGTCGTCGGCCGCGCAAGCATCGCCAGCCCGACGAAGAGGCCGACGGCGGCGGGTCGGTTTCTGCCTGTGTATTCGCTCAGCGCGAGGAGCATCGCCGTCATGGCGGTGGCATGGGCCAGATGCCAGTCGCCGGTCCAGGCGGCGTTGTCCCAGGTTGCGGTGCCCAGCGCGAACAGCAGCGCCAGCATGAACCGTCCGTTCGCCGTAAAGGAGGACTGCTCCAGGCGTTCCGGCAGCCTCATCAAACAAATATAAAATATGAGCGCGTTGATGACGCTCAACATTACACACACGAGTCTCAATTGGGGGGTTGGGCCGAGCAGCAGTACGAACGGCGTCAGCATCGCCGCCGGAAGTGGGGGATAGCCGCAGTAGAAGCGTGTCGGCACGTCGGTGGGGATCAGCTCGTCCGTGACGCCCCCGGTTATTTCGATCGACAGTTCGCCGTGAAGGAATGACTGGGCCAGTAGCGAGAATCGCCAGGGCGATTCGCGCGGATGATACACGGGCACGATCAGATAGGCGCCGGCGGTGATGAGGCCGAGCATCAGAAGCCGCCGGGTGTCGATGAGGCGACGGGAATGGGGTATATCAATCATGTGAGGCGCGATTCGATCGTCACGGCATGCGGATGTCAAGCCGCGCCGAATCGACGCGTCTTCACGGGTGCATGACACTCTACGTGGGCTATATTCTGAGTCCCGGCGTGACAGATTATTCCTCGCCCTTTCTTTTGAGAAAGATGGGGCACCCATGCTACATAAGAAACCGAAGTTCGCACCGGTTGGAAACCGGTGCCACAGAAGAAACTG
>CAYXGR010000652.1:0-1561 GCA_964464525.1 uncultured Planctomycetaceae bacterium | reverse complement strand
GACGGCAGCAGGTCGCCGACTTCGATCGTCACACCCTTGCCGAAGATCTCGGAGATCTCCTCGAAGCCGTGCTGATCCGCGTATTCGTCGAAGACCTTCTTGACCGCCGCCACCAGCACCGACTCGATCACCTGCTGCTCGGTCATCTGGTGGCTGCTCATCATGTCGAGTTCCAGCTTGCCCATTGACGACGAGGCGACATGGGCAAGATCGCTGATCCTCGGCACGGCGTGCGATTCGCCCAGTAGGGCCGCCCGCCGCCGGGCGCCGGCGATCATCGTGCGATAGTTGGCGATCGAAATCCGCGCGCTGACGCCCGACTGCGCGTCGACAAAATCCGACTTTCGCGCCTCGATCGTGATCTGCTCGCAGATTTCCTTCATGAACAGCGGTACGCGGACGGGGAATGCGCCATCCAGACTGATGTCGGCCTCCTGCTCCATGATGGCGATGCCCAGCTCCCGCTCGCGCGGATAGTGCGTGCGGATCAGCGAGCCGATGCGGTCCTTGAGCTGGGGGATGACCTTGCCGCTGCGGTTATACGTCGCCGGGTTGGCCGAGAAGAGGATGACCACGTCGAGATCGAAGCGGATCGGGTAGCCGCGGATCTGCACGTCGCGCTCTTCCAGGATGTTGAACAGGCCGACCTGTACTAGTTCGTCGAGTTCGGGGATCTCGTTGAGGGCGAAGATGCCGCGATGCAGCCGGGGGATCAGGCCGAAGTGGAGGGCATCCTCGGCGCTCATGCTCGTGCCGGAGGCCAGCTTGGCCGGGTCGATCTCGCCGATGAGGTCGGCGAACTTGGTGCCGGGGGCGAGTCGTTCGGCGTAGCGCTCGTCGCGCGGCCACCATGCGATCGGCGTCTTGTCGCCCTCGGCCGCGATGATCCGCCGGGCCTCCTTCGTGATCGGCCTCAGCGGATCGTCGTGCAACTCGCTGCCGACGACGTAGGGAATCTCATCGTCGAGCAGGCGCACCAGCCCACGCATCAGCCGACTCTTGGCCTGCCCCTTTTCGCCGATGAACAGCATGTCGTGCCGGGCGAGGACGGCGAGGCAGATTTCGGGGATGACGGTTGCCTCGTAGCCGATGATGCCGGGGAAGAGTTCGTCGCCATCCGCCAGCATGCGCAGCAGGTTATCGTGCAGTTCCTGCTTGACGCTTTTGGATTGCCAGCCGGTCGCCTTCAGTTCGCCAAGCGTCGCGGGCTTGGGGGGCGCGTCCGGTCGGGGCATGTTCGCATCGTGTGTGTTCGTCATGGTCATGATGGAGGCATTGTAGCCGATCTATTCGGCGGCGGCATCGCTTCAGCCCGTGGACCCGATCCGAGCCCCTAGCGCAAGCGCGGGGTTGGCGGTTTTCGGATTGACCCATCGCTCGCGGTCAGGGCTCGGATGCGTGTCGCGAATTCACTCACATGGACATAGAATAAATACTCTGCACGCGAACCCGGGGGCCGGCAGGGAACCGCCTCATGACCGTCGACACGCCGACCACTACGCCGCCCGTCGATTGGGATGCCGTCGAGGAGGAGATTTACTGCCCGCTGTGCGACTACAAC
>CAYXGR010000651.1:0-1564 GCA_964464525.1 uncultured Planctomycetaceae bacterium | reverse complement strand
CGATCGTCGGTGCACTGGGCGGAGAGAATCGTCGCCACGAGCAGGTGCAGGGCCGACTTGTGCGTCAGCGCGCAGTCCGCCTCGGGATACAAGGCTCGAAGTTTTTTCAGAATGCGTTTCGATCGTTCGATCCGCGCTGCCTCGGTTTCGCGACCGGTGTCGGAGCGCGGTTTCTGCTTCGTCTTCGATCGCGTCTTCGTCATGCCGTCCCCCTTCCCGCGTCCGGTTCTTCAACGCCGGAGGAATCCTGCCGCGGGCTGTCCACGCGGGGCAGCCATGCCAGGCTCAACGCGATCGACGCAACCAGAAACAGATTAATCTTGCCGATACGCACCGCCGCCTCGTGGAATTCCGAAAAGCTCGCCTTTGCCGACAGCGCCCCCCCCGCATGAGCGACCTCCGGCTGCAACTCGAGGATCATCGGCGTCACCACGTACATGCTGTAGACCAACAGGCCGGACGCCATCAGGATGACCAGCAATCGCAACCAGTCGGTCATCCGACGCGCGGCGGCCGCGAGGTGCGTAATCTGCCAGACAAGCAACACGCACGCACAGATCATCTGTATCTGATCGAATCGTTGAAAGTTTCGTGCCATCACCTGACCGGCGATCGCCTCCGGACGATCCACCCCGGTCTCCCGCATCTCGCCGAAGGTGATCGCCGCCACGAAGGGGATGAGAACCATCCCACCCAGCCAGACGCCCGCCGCCGTTGTCGCCAGCATTCGAAAGATGCGCAGGATCATACGGGGTTCACCCACCCGGCCGAGCCGTCGGCCCAGACGTCTTTCTTCCAGATCGGTACGTCGGCCTTGATCTCGTCGACGATCCATCGGCAGGCGTCAAAGGCGGCCGTGCGGTGGGCCGAGACGACGAGGATGGCGATGGACGACTCCCCCAAATCGAGCCGACCCAGCCGGTGAACGATCGCGGCGTCGAGGATCTCGAACCGCTCGCCGGCCCGCCGGTGGATGGCCCACATCTGCTCCAGGGCCATCTCCTCGTAGGCATGATATTCCAATCCCGACAGGGTCCTGCCGTCGTCGCTCGTTTCCGCACGGACGACGCCGACAAACGTAGCGATCGCCCCGGCTTCGTCGCGACGCATTTCGGCGACGAGTGCGTCGGTCTCGATCGGCTCCCGCGTCAGAAAAACCCGCGGCAGCGGCGCGCCGCCCGAGACCGGAGGGATGACCGCGACCTCGTCTCTGTCAACAAGCACATGATTCATCGCCACATAGGTTCGGTTCACCGCCAACCGGATTCCCACGGCCGCCCCGAGCTTCGGATAGCGCTCCGAGAGTTTGCCCGCCACATCCCCGACGGTCAGCCCCGCGTCGATCTCAAGTGTAACGGCGTCCTCGCCCGCGAGATCCCGAGCCGGACCGTAGAATTGGACAACGATTTCAATCATGTCTCGCACGCTTTCGGTGTGTGAAGGGAATCCTCAAACCGGGCTGGGATTGTAGCGGGAATGATCGGCACGTCCAAAGCCGGGTGGGTGGCATGGCGTTCACCCCAAAGGGCGCGCATCCAATCCGAGCCCCGAGCGCAAGCGAGCG
>CAYXGR010000650.1:0-1571 GCA_964464525.1 uncultured Planctomycetaceae bacterium | reverse complement strand
CCCAGCGGTCGTCGGCACTGCTTGAAGCAGTGGCACACTGGGACCGGTTGAAAACCGGTGCCACAGGCCCGCCTGTCGTGTCATGGCCCCAATGAAACACACCCACATTCCGACGAATGGCGACCGATCCCTCATCCGGTTACCATGGAAATGTCGATAATACGGCCGATCCATTTCGCTCGACATCGTCGATTGTGCCTGAAAGGTCGATCGCATGAAGGACACCACAGGACTCACCCGTGCGCCGCGCGCTCCAGGCGTCTCTGCCGAGAAACAGATAGTCGACCTACAGGCTGTTCTGGAGGTTTCTCGGGAACTGGCCGCCGCCGATGAGTTGACGCCGTTGCTCCGGAAGGTCGAACACGCAGCCCTGAAGGTTCTGGGATGCGAGCGTGCCACGGTCTTTCTCTACGACGCGTCCCACAACGAGCTCTACAGTCGCATGGCTACGGGCGTTGACGATATTCGCTTCAGCGCAGACTCCGGCATCGCCGGCGAAGTGGTCAAGTCCGGCGAGATCATCAACGTCGCCGATGCCTATGCCGACCCTCGATTCAATCCAGAGATCGACAAGAAGACCGGATTTCGAACCCGCAATATGGTCTCCTTCCCCCTTCGTGGGTTCGACGCGAGCATCGTCGGCGTGCTCCAGGTGCTCAACAAACACGACGGGCAGTTCGATCCGTGGGACCACGACCTCGTCGAAATCTTCGGCGCCCAGGTCGGCGTCGCCGTTCAACGGCAGCTCCTGTTGGAGCATTATGCCGAAAAGCAGCGTATCGAACGCGACCTGAGCATCGCCCGCGATATCCAACAGGGCCTGCTTCCGAAGACCGACATCAAAATAGAGGGATTCGACATCGCCGGATGGAACAAGCCGGCAGACGAGACCGGCGGCGACTGCTACGACTTTTTCCGATTGCCCGACGGCCGGATGGCTTTGACGATCGCCGACGCCACCGGTCACGGCATCGGCCCGGCCCTGATGATCGCCGAGTGCCGGGCGCTATTCCGGGCCACCCTGTCCCTCTCGAGCAATTTGTCGGACATCACCGCCCGGGTGAACGGCTTGCTCTGCGAGGATCTTCCGGACGATCGCTTCGTCACCGCCGTATTCGGTGTCATCGAACCCGAGGCGGCGAATCTTTGCTACATCAGCGCCGGTCACGGCCCCTTGCTGAAGTATGTTCGGGAGCGTCATGCCGTCGAATCGCTGCCCGCTCACGGTCCGCCACTTGGCATCATCCAAGAAAACCTGTGGACGGAATCCACTGTATTCACGATGCAATCCGGCGACATGATGGTGCTCCTCACCGATGGATTCTTTGAATGCAGGAGTAAAGAGAAGGAGCAGATGGGAATCGACCCCATCTCGGAGATCGTCCGCGATCATCGCGACCGCCCCGCCGCAGAGATCATTCGGCGCATCCACGACGCCACCCTCGAATTCGCCGGTGGTCATCCCCAGGAAGACGATCTCACCGCCGTCATTATTAAGAAGCTGTAGACCACTTTCATCAGAGCCGCGACCGTAAGGGAGTGGTGGGTGTGGACTTGCAGCGATCGTGCAT
>CAYXGR010000649.1:0-1578 GCA_964464525.1 uncultured Planctomycetaceae bacterium | reverse complement strand
GATGACCGCTCCCTCACGGTCGCGGCTCTGAAGCAATCACCTCGCAGATCGCGTCCAGATCGTCCGGCACGCGTATCGGCTGGTTGGCGAAACGGCCTGCGGGTGCAGCGGACGGATCGGCCGGCGGCGGCGGGGGGGCCATGCCCGTGTGATAGCCGACCGTCGCTTCGGGATCCTTCAACGCGTGACCGGTCAGGATACAGACGACGCGGGCGTCGCGATCGATCGTCCCATCCGCCAATAATTTCCGAAGCCCGGCGAGGCTCGCGGCGCTGGCCGGTTCGCAACCCAGTCCACACCGACCGATGCGGGCCTTTTCCTCCAAAATCGTCTCGTCCGAGACCTCGGTCACGACGCCGTCCATCGCGTCGAGCGTCCGCAGGGCCTTGGGCAGGTTGACCGGTCGGGCGATCTCAATCGCCGAGGCGATCGTCTTCGCCTTGCGACCGGCGGCGGTCATCTCGGCGTAGTACCGATCCACCAGCGACGCATCCCAATCGCCACCATTCCAGCGCAGGCCCTGGTTCGCGTACAGGTCGTACAGCGTGTTGGCGCCCTGGGCGTTGACGACGGCGATGCGCGGCATGCGAGCGATCAGGCCAAGCTGCTTCATCTCGATATACGCCTTGCCGAAGGCGCTGGTGTTGCCGAGGTTCCCTCCCGGGCAGACGATCCAGTCGGGCGGCTCCCAATCCAGCCCTTCGAGAATGCGATACATGATCGTCTTCTGCCCCTCGAGCCGGAAGGGGTTGATCGAGTTCATCAAATAGAGATCGAGCTTCTCGGCGGCCTCGCGGATGCGTTTCAGGCAGGCGTCGAAATCCCCCTCGATCTGCAATGTCAGGGCACCGAAGTCGAGGGCCTGCGCCAGCTTGCCATAGGCGATCTTGCCGGCGCCGATGAAGACAACCCCCCGCATCGGCGAGCCGTCCGGCAGGCGAGAAAGCGAGGCATAGAGGGCCATGCTGGCGCTGGTGTTGCCGGTCGAGGCGCAGCCGACGCGGCGGCGGCCAAGTCGGCGGGCCATGGTGATCGCGGCGGCCATGCCATTGTCCTTGAAACTGCCAGATGGATTGAGACCCTCGTATTGAAGGTGGAGGTGGCCGGGTTTGAGCGGGAAGTCGATGGCGTGGACATCGGGGGCCTGTAGGATCGTCTGACCCTCGCCGAGGGTGACCAGCGCATCGGCGGGCGCGAAGGGGAGGAGTTCCCGAAATCGCCAGACACCGGAGAAGTCGAGCGGCTCATGACGGGTTCGCCAGCGTTCCTGGAAGTAGGCCAGGTTGCCCGGCGGAGTAAGCCGATCCCAGTCGTAGGCCACGTCGAGCAGACTGCCGCAGGCGGTGCAGGCATAGACCGGTTCGGTCAGATTGTGCGTCGCGGCGCAGGCGGGGCGGATACATCGTAGGAAGGCGGCTTCGGACATGGGAGTGATGGTAGCCGCGGTGGGCGCGGTGCGTCAAAAATTTGTTCTTATTGGATTGGTTTTGATTCCCCACCCTTTGCTTCGCAAAGGATGGGGCACCCGAATACACCCAATTTGTACGCACCGGTTGGAAACCGGTGCCACAGGACTGC
>CAYXGR010000648.1:0-1587 GCA_964464525.1 uncultured Planctomycetaceae bacterium | reverse complement strand
TGCCATGCTTACACGTCACAGCCTTATCGTGACGGGTAAGCATGCCGGGCGCCGAGCACCATTACTCACACACGGTACATGCCGTGGGCACGCATGTCGTACGTCGGACGATCGGCCTCTGACAGCCTGACACAGCCTGACATTCTTTCGCTATTCGCTATTCATAATTTGCTATCCCATCCGCCGAACCACCCCGATCACCACCCCCTGAATATTCACCGACCGGGCATAGATCGGCTTGTACTTCTGGTTCGCCGGTTGCAACCGGATCCGATTCTTCTCCCGGTAGTACCGCTTCAGCGTCACCTCGTCGTCCTCGAGCAGGGCGACGACCATCTCGCCGTTGTACGGTGTCCGGCGATTCTCGACCACGACGTAGTCCCCATCCTCGATGTGATCGTCGATCATACTGTCGCCCTCGACCTGCAGGACGAACACATCGTTATTAGCGGAGAAAATCTGTTCCAGATCGAGCACCTCGCGATCCGCGATCGCCTCGATCGGCGCCCCGGCGGCGATCCGCCCCTCCATCCGCAGGCAGCCCGGCCGCTCGTCCGGCAACACAAGATGATCAGCCAGCCGCAAAGAGCGTGCCTTGTGCTTCTCGCGGCGGAGCAAGCCTCTTTCTTCGAGGGTGCCGAGATGCTCGAACACGGTGACCTTGGAAATGCCGAACTCGTCGGCGATCTCCTCGTAGGTCGGGGAATAGCCAAGCCTGTGCACATAGTCCCGGACGTAGGTAAGGATCTCGGTTTGGCGCGGCGTCGCGGGGTGCGTGGACTTCCGGCCGCGCGATCGGCGCACCGAAGTCTTCCGGGATCGGCCGGTCGTGCTGCGTTTTTTCGGTTGTTTTGCCATGACATCGCTCCTTCGGCGGCGGCCAGGGACGCCCATGAAGACCCTCGGGCCCGAGGATGAGTAGGGGCCCGCGATGCTTCATCGCGTCCTTGGCCGCCTTGGCGGCAGACTCGCCCGCGGATGCGGCAACGTCCGCGCGCGATACGTGAATTCCAATATTCGCCGATTCGACACGAACCAGCGCCGGCAGGACCGACCGCGACACACGCCGAACCCGCCCGAGCCAGCGCCGGACGACCGAGTCGTCAGACGAGGCAACGCTCCACGAATCACCCCTCGACGCGTCTCGCCCCTCCTTGTGGCATCCCCGCGTCGTTCCCGGCGATTCTGCGGCAACCGACCACGCCGAGACGTAATCGCCGCCCGGTCCGAAGCAAACCAACGGGACGTCTTCCAGCATCGCGGCCATCGGAATCCATTCCTCCCGGTGGCCGGCACCCACGAGACACACCCGTTCGCCCGGACCACCTGAACGATATCCTAACATCGGGAATCCGTCAACCCTAACAACAGCCGAATTCAACTTTTTTCTCAAAGTAGGGTGGGTATTGCTCACCACTTTTTTCCACCAACCCCCAGTGACGGTAGGGTGGCACTGTCAAGACACGATCCTGGAAGGATCGTGCCTTGGCAGTGGTGTCTCTCCAGCCCAAACATGAGACCAGCCTCCTACAACCGACGGGTCCATGACAGTTCAGGCGGAGAGGAAGCATGCCAATCGCCCCGAAG
>CAYXGR010000647.1:0-1589 GCA_964464525.1 uncultured Planctomycetaceae bacterium | reverse complement strand
CGCGGCTCTGATTGACGCGGCTCTGAATCAAATATCTTGTGAGAAAAGCGGACTAAACACCCAGCCCTGAAAGGGCGGCAAAATAGAAGAAGATATGGGATGGGATTCCCATTGGGGTGGGACCGAGAGGGGATTCTCGGTCCAGCCCTTCGGCACATGTGGTGATGGGTTGTGATGCCGCCTCGGCCAGGGTCCGATGAATAGACGGAATCCCTATAGCCGGAATGGCTATTGAAACCGATGGCCGGACGCTGGTGGTCCGGCGAGGCGTCGCGTTTCTGGAGGATGTGAGATGACGACATCTGCCTCAGGCAACCGGTCCAACCCGCCCGAGTCCTGTGCCTCGACGCAGCCACCCAAGGATGTCACGGCCAAGCCTGTCCAGCGTCGCTTGCTGATCCCACTGGCCGTCGTGTCGGCATTGTTGGTCGTCGGGTTCGGGGCGGTCTTGCTGCACTTGCAGCGGGAGAACCAGACGCGGTTCAGCCAACAGCTTCTGGAGGAGGCTACAGGTGAACTGGATCGAGGTTTGGTAGCCCAGTCTGCTACTATGGACGCTCTTCAGGATGTTCTTCTCTGCAATACAAACCTGATCCGCATACTCAAGGCACAGGACCGTGATCGCCTGCAGGCGGAGTATGAACCCATCTTCGCACAGCTTCGAGAAGAGCACGGCATCACGCACTTCTACTTCCACCGCCCCGACCGGGTGAACCTGCTGCGCGTACACAAGCCGGAGAAATACGGCGATGTGATCGACCGCTTCACCATCCGCGAGGCCGAGCGGACGGGCCAGATTACCTCGGGCATCGAATTGGGGCCGTTGGGCACCTTTACGCTTCGGGTGGTGCGACCGGTCTTCGACGGCGAGACGCTCGTCGGCTACCTGGAACTGGGCAAGGAGATCGAGGACATCCTGAACCGGATTCACGACGACCTCGGCGTTGAGATGGCGGTGACCATCTTCAAGAACGCCCTGAACCGAGAGCGGTGGAGCGCGGGCATGCACATGCTTGGCCGGGAGACCGACTGGGACCGAAACGCCGATAAGGTGTTCGTCTTCATCACTCAGCCCCGCTTCCCCTCCGAATGGGACCATTTCATCAATGAAGAGGGCCATTCGCACGAGGAATTGACCACCATTGCGAACTTCGACGGCAAGCCGTGGCAGGTTCTGATCAACCCGCTGTTCGACGTTTCCGGCACCGAGGTGGGCGACTTGCTGGTCTTCCACGATGTGTCCGAGGCCGCGGCGCATTTCAAGTGGCTGCTCACCCTGTCGTTAGGAGTGGCCGGGGTACTGTTGACGGCACTCATCGGGTTTCTATTCGTCACACTTCGACGGGTCGACCGTGGCATCGTCTCGCGCGAGGCGGCGCTCATGAGGTCGATTACCGAACGTAAGCGGGTGGAGGATGAGCTGAAAGATCTGAACCAACATCTGGAATATGAGACCCTCAGAGCCAACGACATGGCCACCCGGGCCGAACTAGCCAGCCAATCCAAGAGCGAGTTTCTGGCCAACATGAGCCACGAGATCCGCACACCGATGACGGCGATCCTGGGTTACACGGAAACCCTGCTCGATC
>CAYXGR010000646.1:0-1607 GCA_964464525.1 uncultured Planctomycetaceae bacterium | reverse complement strand
ACCCTCCAGCACACGCACAACCGATCGGATGTTGCAGCAAATACGAGTGCGGGATAGAGTGGCCACGGCATGGGGGCGATGGGTTCCCGACCCGCGCGATACGCGGGCTGATTCAGGAGTCTGACTGATGGCCTTTCAATTCGATCCTCTCCTGCTGGCCGCCATCCCAAACCTCGGCTACGGCCCGATCGCCGTCTTGCTCAGCCTCACGGTCCTCGTCGGCGCCGCCATCCTCCTCATCACCCACACCCTCCCCAAGGCCCAGCGCCGGGGCGATCTCAAGGACGACACCTACGAAGCCGGAATGGACACCATCGGCGACGCCCGCCGAAGGTTCAACGTCAAGTTCTACCTCGTCGCCGTCATGTTCCTCATCTTCGACGTCGAACTCGTGTTCCTCTACCCCTGGGCCGTCGCATTCATCGACGCCAAGAGCGGCGGCACCCTGGCGCCTCAGGCACCCTTTCTCTTCTGGGTCATGTTCATCTTCTTCACCATCCTCACCCTCGGATTTCTATACGAGTGGGGCAAGGGAATCCTCAACTATGACTGACACCGCCACCCATGCAGACTAAGATTCATAATCAGAGCCGCGCCCGTAATCAGAGCCGCGCCCGTAAGGAAGCGGTCAGTGCTCAATAGCGATAACCGCCCAAATTTGTAAAATAACCGTTCCCGAAGACCGGGATGATACGATCAACATACAACATCTCAAACACCCCGTAACCAAGCCATGACAAAATACGATCACGATCCGCATGCGATGGGCGAAGGCGACCTGCTCACCACCCGTCTCGACGAACTGGTCTCCTTCTTTCGAGCCAACGGCATCAACTGGGCACGCAAACATTCCCTCTGGCCCCTCCCCTTCGCCACCGCATGCTGCGGCATCGAGCTGATGGCCACCGCCTCCAGCCGCTACGATCTCGCCCGCTTCGGTGCCGAGGTCATGCGATTCAGCCCCCGCCAGAGCGACCTCCTCATCTGTGCCGGTCGCGTCGCCATCAAGATGATGCCCGTCCTCCAGCGGATCTACCGGCAGATCACCGAACCCAAGTGGGTCATCTCCATGGGCGCCTGCGCCTCGACCGGCGGCGTCTTCGACACCTACGCCGTCGTCCAGGGCGTCGATCAATTCCTCCCGGTCGATGTCTACGTCCCCGGCTGCCCCCCCCGACCGGAGACGCTCATCGAGGGCGTCATGGCAATCCAGCGCAAGGTCGAGCAAGATGGCATTCGCCCCAGCGCCGAGCGCGGCAAGGGCCTCGGCCTGATCATCGAGCCGACGGTTCAGGTCAACGTCGCGGCCGGCAGCGGAAAATAGCAGGAGCGCCCAATCGTCATGGCTGATATCAAGACAATGATCGATTCGTTGCGAACAAAGTTCCCCGGGATCTCATTCGAGGCCCGGCCGCTCCTGATGCGCGGCACGGAGCCGGGCGATCAGATGTACATTCGCATCGCACCCGAGAATCTGCTCAACGTGCTGCGATTCCTCCGGGACGACGACACAACAGCCTTCGAGCAGCTCTGCGACCTGACCTGCGTGGACTATCTCAATTTCCCCGACGCCACCGATCGCTACGGCGTGATCTATTCGCTCCTCT
>CAYXGR010000645.1:0-1619 GCA_964464525.1 uncultured Planctomycetaceae bacterium | reverse complement strand
CCAAGGTGCCGCGCTCGCGCTCGCCCGCGGTCAGATCGATCGCCGGATACATCGCGCCGGTCACTGTCATCGTGACGAGCAGAAAAGGGACCACCATCGCCAGCACCTTGGCGAACTGCCGGTCCGGGCTTGTTGTCGACAGGGAGTTGGCCCGGAGCGGGGTCAGCACTGCGTCGTTGCCGGACAGCTCCGTGACCCGTTCTCGCACGATGCGCTCGACTTCATTGCTCAGGATCGAGGTGAGCTGCCCATACATGACCTCCGACAGCGGGTCGGTATCGCTGTAGAGAATCTGCACCACACGGTTCTGATCATCGGCAAAGTTTTCGGGATCGGGCGCCGGGTCGACCAGAACCGCCGCGTGGCACCGTTGCGCCGATACCTGATCCCACAACGATTGACCGGGTGCGATGACTACAATCGTGATCTGCTCGGCGCTCAGTTGGGTTCGCCATTCCGAGGTACCGGCATCGGCTTGCTGATTCGGATCCTCGACGGCCGCCTTGTTTGCACGCTTGTCTTCTGCATGGGCGGCGTCTTCCCGTGCGAGAACGCCTTCGAGCCAGAGTTTATGCGCCTCGTCGGGAACGCAGATCGTATAGTGCTCCTGTTCCTGACGGCCCGCCTCCGATCGTAGCGCCTCGACGAGCACGAGCATCAGAACGGGGTACAACACGATCGGCACGACCACCATGGCGATGAGCGTCCGCCTGTCGCGCAGGGTGTCGATCAGTTCCTTGCGGAAGACGGTCCAGACGCGGCTGTATCGCTTCATGCGGTTTCCCCCTCGTCCGGGCCGTGAGACAACACGTGTTGATCCTGACCGCACAATGCCAGAAAGATGTCGCTCAATCGCTCGCGATCGGCCTTTGCCCGCAGCGTTCCCAGATCGCCCTCGCCGACCAGTCGGCCGTCGTGTATCAATCCGAACTGATCGCACAGGGCCTCGGCTTCGTCTAGGTAGTGGGTGGACATGATGATGGCCTTGCCGCGTGCGCCTTCTTCGCGGATGAAATCGAGCACGACACGGTTGGTCAGCACGTCCAGCCCAAGGGTCGGTTCGTCCATGACGAGGATGGGCGGGTCTCCCATGAGTGCCCGGGCGATGTTGGTCCGCTGTTTCTGACCGGTTGATAGTCCTCCGCAGCGCAGGTCGGCGAAGGAGGACATGTCCAGCCAACCGATCAGGGAATTGATTCGCCGATCAATGGCCTCACGATCAAGCCCGATCAGATCGCCGAAGTATCGAAGGATTTCGCGGGGAGTGAGCCGTTGATAGAGACCGGTGCTCGCGGTCAGGTAGCCGAGGCAGCGTTTGGCGGCCTCACGATCGGCTCGAACGTCGAATCCGTTGAGCCGGGCGCAACCCGATGTCGGGGTCAGCAGGCCGCTCAACATCCGCAGGCATGTGGTTTTTCCCGCTCCGTTGGGACCGAGAAGCCCGTAGATCTCGCCGGGTGAGACGGAGAATGAAACGTCATCGACCGCGCGCTTCTCGCCGCCCTCGGTGGTCGGGAAGATTTTGGTTAATTCACAGACTTCGACAATCGGGTCCGCCATGTTGGGGGGTACTGTACGCGAACGGGGTGGAAGCGACTACGGGCGGGGTGAAGGGGTTG
>CAYXGR010000644.1:0-1619 GCA_964464525.1 uncultured Planctomycetaceae bacterium | reverse complement strand
CCAGGCCCGCCGACGCCCATAGCAACAGGGCCACCATCAGAAACATCAGGCTGTACCAGCGGGCGGCAAAGCCGAAAAACAGGTGCGCCGGATGCAGGGCGCAGAGCAGCAGCGTGACAAGACCGGTACGCCGATCAAACCAGGCCTCGGCGGCCGCGCGGATGACAATCAGCCCCGCGAGAAAACAGACGATCGAAAGGCTGCGAAGCCCCAGGGGACCAACGCCGAGAAGATGGACAAAGACGTTCTCGAAGAGGTAATACAGAGGCGGATCAGGGTCGGCCCCATTCCACAGGGCACGGACCATCTCCCCCATCGGCAATGTATACAGGCGGCAACTGAGTGCCTCGTCGTCGAAGACGGTATAACGCGCCGCGGCCCAGAACAGGAATACCCCGACGCCGATGCAGATCGGAATCGTCCATCGATCGAGCAGTTTCCAGGTTGAGCTTGGGTTGGGCACCCGGGCCATTCTACCCGCCGCGGGCCACGGTGACAGAACTGTCGATGAAGTATACGGGGGTTCCCGGCTTCACCCGGTTGGCCAGCCGAAGGATGTCCCAGTTCGCCAACCGAAAACAGCCATGCGAACCGGTCTTGCCGATCAACTCGGGCCGCGGGGTGCCGTGGATACCATAGCCCTTGATGCTCAGGCCGATCCAACAAAGCCCGACGGGATTTCGCGGGCCGGGGGGGATGACCAGCCGGCGATGAACGCCCCTCACCTCCGGCCAGCTTTCGGGTTTGAAAAGATACTTGGGATCGTGCGTAATGTTGTCAACGCGGCAGGGGCCGCTCGGTCGCTGCCATCTCTCCCGGGCGATCGAACAGTAAAGCAGACCGATCCGCCGCCCATCGCGGTCGAGCAGGTGCAGGGTCCGAGTCCCAAAGTCGATTTCAATCTCCGATGCATGCTGATCGGGGTTCGCACGCACCACATTCGGCAGGATGATCCTATCCCCGACGATCAGTGCGTCGAGTGTCTTCCCAGGATTGAGCATCGCCAACAGCTTGCGGCTGCAATGACCCCGGTTGGCGGCCACGGCGGTCAGGGAGTCGAAGCCGAGCCAACTCGCTCGCGATTTCTCGATCCAACCGGTCGGGCAGTCGCCCAGGCTGGCCGCGTCCTCACTGGTTAGTGTGTAGACATAGGTGGCGGGAACCGAGTCGATCCCCAGTGCCGTGCGCGCCTCACGGTCGAATCGGCCATTCGCCACAATCCCCGCCGCGGACTGAAAGGCGGCCAGCGAAGTCCGCGTCTTCGGCCCGATGAGGCCGTCGATGATACCCGGTGAGAAACCGACGCGATCCAGCGCCGCCTGCCAGGCGACCGCCTCCCGAAGGGTGGGCGGTAAATCGAAAGCGGCCCTGTCGCCATCTCCGGGAGACACAACGGACCGAGCAGGGGGCGTTCTCGTCACCGGCACGGGAGCCCGGCGAACGCGACTCGGCCGGGGCGCGTGATTGTGATTCGCGACGCGCCGGGAGGCGCCCAGAAGCGTCTGGCCGATTGCGACATCGGACCCAAAATGCGAGATCACGAGGATGAACGAGAGTATGAAGACTGAGACAAATCGTTTCGACATGACGGCACTCGGTGGGTTGCTAGGATCAGCTCC
>CAYXGR010000643.1:0-1622 GCA_964464525.1 uncultured Planctomycetaceae bacterium | reverse complement strand
CGTGTAAGCATGGCACCCGATAAGCTCATTCCGCGAAGAGGGCCTCCACGAATAGTTCCGGGTCGAAGGGTTCGATGTCGTCGATGGTTTCGCCGAGGCCGACGAACTTGACGGGGACGTCGAGCTGGTCGCGGATGCCGATGACGATGCCGCCCCGGGCCGAGCCGTCGAGCTTGGCGAGGATGATGCCGGAGACGTTGACGTGTTCGCTGAAGTGGTGGGCCTGGTGGACGGCGTTCTGGCCGATGGTGGCGTCGAGGACGAGGAGCACTTCGTGGGGGGCGCCGGGGATCTTCTTCTCGACCACGCGCTGGATCTTGTTCAACTCGCGCATGAGATTGTCCTGGGTGTGGAGGCGGCCGGCGGTGTCGACGAGGAGGATGTCGGCCTTTCGGGCGACGGCGGCGGCGCAGGCGTCGTAGGCGACGGCGCCGGGGTCGGCGCCCTGGTCGTGCTTGACGATGTCGACGCCGCAGCGGGCCGACCACTCGGTCAGTTGCAACACGGCGGCGGCGCGGTAGGTGTCGCAGGCGGCGAGGACGATCTTGTTGCCCTGCTTTTTGAGATAATTCGCCAGCTTGGCGACGCTGGTGGTTTTGCCCGAGCCGTTGATGCCGGCGACGAGGATGACGGTCGGGCCGGACTCGGCACGGGCCAGGCCGCGGACATCATCCGGCCACTTGGCGATGATCTGTTTTTTCAGGTGGGCGAGGATGTCCTGGGATTCGGAGATCTCCTTTTGCTTCCAGGCGGCGCGGACCGATTCGATGAGAGAATCGGCGGTCCTGGGGCCGAAGTCGTCGGTGATCATCGTGTCGTGGACATCGTCCAGCAGGGCCTCGTCGATCTTGCGGCCGATGGGCAGAATGGACTGGAAGCCGGAGACGACCTTCTTGCGGGTCTTGGTCAGGGCGGATTTGAAACGATCAAAGAGTCCCATGGGCGTTGTGCTCGCTCAGACAGTTGTCAGCTTCTGTCGTACCGGTTTTCATCCGGTGCGACAGCGCGGCCGATGACCGCAACCAATGTGATCGGCATGCTTACCCGACCCAAAAAGCCGGGTCGTGTAAGCATGGCACCCGTGCACTGGCGGGACGCCGATGCTCCCCGCTACGAATTTGTTTCCATTTCTTTTGCGATCTTGTCCAGGACTCCGTTGATGAAGGCCGGCGATTCGGCGGTGCCGAAGGTTTTGCCCAACTCGACGGCCTCGTTGACCGTGACCTTGGGCGGGACGTCGGGGCGGTGGATCAGTTCGCAGGCGGCGAGGCGGAGGATGTTTCGATCGACCGGGGTCATGCGCTTGAGTTCCCAGTTGTCGGCGGCGGATTGTATCCGTTCGTCGATCGACTCCTGGTGGGTACGCGTCTCGGTGATGATTTCGCGGGCGCGGGTGCGGACCCGTTCGGGTGGATTCTCGTCGGCGAGGAACTCGTCGAGCTGGGAGAGGAAATCCTCGCCGTGGACTTCTATCTGGCAAAGGGCCTGCATGGCGAGGATTCGGGCACGGTGAAGATCGTTCATGGGATGCCTTGTTAGCGGTAGGGGGGCGGAAATGCAAGCGGTCGGTCGTGCTTTCGACTCAATCATGGGGAAGACCGGCTGAAGCCGGTCGTGTGTTG
>CAYXGR010000642.1:0-1625 GCA_964464525.1 uncultured Planctomycetaceae bacterium | reverse complement strand
TGCTGGTGCCACAGGACTGCCGATGGCCGCAACCTGACGTTCGGCATGCTTACCCGCCCCATGAGGCCGGGGCGTGTAAGCATGGCACCCAACAATATCTCTGTGCGTACTGCGAAGATTCTCATGTTTCGCAGTACAGCGGGCCTTACTCCGGGAGGCGACGGATGTCGGCGCCGAGGGTGCTGAGGCGCTGCTCGAAACGGTTGTAGCCGCGGTCGATGTGATAGACGCGGGTGACGGTCGTCGTGCCCTTCGCGACTAGCCCCGCCAAGACCAACGCGGCCGAGGCCCGCAGATCGCCGGCCATGACCGGGGCGCCGACGAGGTGCTTGACGCCCTCGACGATGACCGTCGGCCCTTCCTTTCGGAGCCGGGCCCCCATGCGAGTAAGTTCGGCGACGTGGAGGAACCGATCGGGATAGATCTTTTCGGTGATGATGCTGTTGCCATCGGCGAGGCAGAGGAGGGCCATGGTCTGGGCCTGCAAATCGGTGGGGAAGCCGGGATAGGGCTGGGTCGTCAGGGTGATGGGTTCCAGCCGCCGGGCCGAAGAGACCTGAACAATCCCCCCGTTGGACCGCTCGACGTTGACGCCAATCGCCCGCAGCCGGTCGACCAATGCCAGCAGATGATCCAGCCGGCAATTGGTGAGCTTCACATCGCCGTTGGTGATCGCGGCGGCAATCATGAAGGTGCCCGCCTCGATCCGGTCGGGGATCACGGTGTATTCGCAGCCGTGGAGTTGGTCCACGCCCTCGATGGTGATCCGCGGGGTTCCGTGGCCGCTGATCCGCGCGCCACAGGCGTTGAGGTAGTCGGCCAGATCGCTGACCTCCGGCTCGCAGGCCGCCGATTCGATGACGGTCGTCCCCTCGGCGAGGCAGGCGGCCATCATGACATTGGCGGTCCCAAGAACGGTCGAGCCGAACGGGCCGCCGAGAAAGATCTCGCAACCCTTGAGTTTCTTGGCCTTGAGATGGATGTCTCCGCCGTGCAGCTCGACGCTCGCGCCGAGGGCCTCCAGCCCCTGAAGGTGCAGCGAGATGGGCCGGTCGCCAATGTTGCAGCCGCCGGGCAGGCTGACCTGTGCCCGCCCCCGCTTGGCCAGCAGCGGCCCCATGACACAGACGCTGGCGCGCATCTTGCGAACGAGGTCGTACTCTGCGTGGCAGTTCATCTCGTCCTCGACGCCGATCCGGACGTCGCCCTGTTCCTCGTGGACGACGGAACAGCCGAGCTTTTCGAGCAGGTAGGACAGGTGCTTGGTGTCGGCGAGGGCGGGGACGCCCTTGAGCAGTGTCTCGCCCTCGGTGAGGATCGAGGCGGCCATGATGGGCAGGGAGGCGTTTTTTGAACCATTGATGGCGACCGTGCCGCGTAGCCGCTTGCCGCCATTAATTTGAAAACAATCCACGATCAATCCCCCAAGTCGGGAACGTGTCCTTGCATGATGATTCGGCGGCCGTCCGCCTTTCGTTTCGACGGCGATTATAGACGTTCGAGCCCGCAAACGAAACCTTGTGTTCCGGGTCTTCGGGGCGGTCCGGTTTACGTGGATTCATGCCGATGTTGGCCCGCATTTCTCACCCATTGATCAGAGCCGCGACCGTAAGGGAGCGGTGGGT
>CAYXGR010000641.1:0-1626 GCA_964464525.1 uncultured Planctomycetaceae bacterium | reverse complement strand
TTCCAGAATCCTGTGGCACCGGTTTCCAACCGGTGCGAATTGCAGCGTATATTGGACATGGAGCATCGGCTCCAGCCGTGCGAGATGTGTTTTGGATGGTGGGCAGGTTGAGCGATGATAATAATTCATCCACATTCTAACCCCCCGTTTATCTGCAATCGAACCCGCGAGACCTGCCGCACACGCTCCATATCATTACGATACAACGGGTTACGGATACGACCGTGAGGGGGATCCTGTCACCGCGTTAATCCACCGGGTGATGCGGATACCGACCATTCGGATGATCGAACAGAACGCAGGGTAAATGACAATTCAGGCGAATAAAAACGAATCTCGTACGAATAACTAAGTGAGCAATCGTGGGCGCGTTGCACACCGGCGCAACGCCAGTACCACAAACCAATCAAACGCGGAGGAACGGATCATGTACGGAAAAACAATCGCATGTCTATTGAGTTGTATCTTGGCGGGCCTCGTTGCGGTCACACCCGTCTCGGCTGGCGAGGGAGACGTCGTCGCGGTCTTCAAGCTTAAGGGCCCCTTGCCCGAACAGCCCGACTCATCAGGCATCGGCGCCCTGCTGGGCGACAAGGCCCCGTCCAACATGTTCAATCTGCTCAAAAAGCTCCGCCATGCACGGTCCGATGACAACCTGAAGGCCGTCATCTTCGAAATCGATCAGGCTGCCCTGGGTATGGGGCAGATCCAGGAAGTTCGAGCCCAGTTCGAGGCCCTGCGTGCTGCTGACAAGGACGTCTGGGTGTTCACCGAGCACCTGAGCAATGGCACTCTTATGCTCGGCTCGGCCGCGAGCCGGCTGGTGCTGGTCCCATCCGGCGAGGTTGACTTCACCGGTCTCTATGGCGAGGCCCTCTATTTCAAGAACACCCTCGACAAGATTGGTATGGAGGCCGACATCCTCCACTGCGGCGATTTCAAGTCCGCCGGCGAGCCCTTCTACCGAACCGGTCCCAGCAAGGAGGCCGAGGCGCAGAACAACCGCCTGCTCGACTCCATTTTCGACCAGATGCTCGCGGCCATCGCCAAGAGCCGGCGGCTCTCCGACGAGCGCGTCCGCGAACTCGTCGATATCGGCGTTTTCAGCTCCAAGGAAGCCCTCGAGGCCAAACTGGTCGACAAGCTCCAATACCGCGAGGACTTCGTCAAGAGTATCAAAAAGCGATACGGAGGGGGCACCAAAATCGTCTCCAACTACGGCGGCGAGAAGGGTCTCGAACTCGATCTGGACAATCCCTTCGGCATTTTCAAGCTTTTCGGCGACATTATGAAGGGCAAGGACAAGTCGGATGAACCCGCCGTCGCCGTCGTCTATGTCGAAGGGCCGATCACCTCGGGCAAGACCGAGCAGGGCCTCTTCGGCGGCACCTCGAACGCCGGCTCCGCCACCATCCGCAAGGCTATCGCCGAGGCCGCAGCGGACGACAGCGTCAAAGCGCTGGTCCTTCGCGTCGATTCTCCCGGCGGCTCTGCCCTCGCCAGCGACGTCATCTGCGAGGCCGCCCAGCGCTTCAGCGAGTCGGGGCGTCCGTTCATCGTCTCGATGGGCAACGTCGCGGCCAGCGGCGGCTACTACGTCTCCGCCCTCGCCGACAGCATCTTCGC
>CAYXGR010000640.1:0-1627 GCA_964464525.1 uncultured Planctomycetaceae bacterium | reverse complement strand
TCGTGGATGAGATCGCGTCGAGCCGGGCTCGGATCATCCTCTTTGCCGACGACATCTTTTTCCTCGAGCCGCGAAAGGCGGAGCGGCTGTGCGACCTGTTGATCGAGCGGGGGATCGACAAGCGTTATGTCGTGCAATGCCGGATTGAGGTCTATAAGTTTCCGCGGATGCTGGAGAAGGCCCATCGGGCGGGGTTTCGGGTCTTTCTCTTTGGGATCGAGTCGGCGAGCGATCGGATTCTGAAGCAGATCCACAAGGGTTTTACGACCGAGGAGGTGCGGAAGGCCTTTACGGTGCTCCGGCGGTATCCGTTCTGGTATCACGGCTATTTCATCTATGGGCTCATCGGGGAGACGGAGGAGGAGATGCTGGCGATTCCTTCGTATGCGCGGGAGCTGGGCTTGCACTCGATCAGCCTGAGCCTGCTTCGGATGGACAAGTTTACGCCGATGCGGGAGGAGGTGGAGCGGATGCCGGGGTATCGGATCAGCTCGAACGGGTATGTCTATTCCGAACAGTTCGGGAAGAAGGAATTGCGGCGGATTCGGAATCGGATTCGGAATGGTTTTCAGTATCGACCGGGCCAGCTTGGGAAGGCGCTGCGGGCGTTGGATGCCTGCGAGATCATCAGTTATCGGCAGATGGTTCGGTTGATTCTGCTGTCGCCGCTGGTGGTTTGGGACACGGTACGGCATCGGGGTCGGAAGGTTTGGCGTCGATTGCGGGGGCGGATGGGCTTACGAGAGGAACGGCCGGAGACGGCGCGTGCGCCGCTCGCGGTGGAGGATGTGGAGAAGGTGTCCACGGTTCCGAAGCCGGTGGCGGTGCAGGCGGACGACGCAGGCTCCGTTCGTCCTCCAGTTATCAGTTCGAGTGAATAGCCTGGGGGGAAACGTCGAAACGTCAAAAAAACAAATAACAACATCAACAGTGTTTGGGTGAGCGTGGGTTGGTGTTTTGCATGCTTACCCGTCACGATGAGGCCGTGCCGTGTAAGCATGGCACGCGGCGCTCGTACGCCATGCCCGCGCTGACGCTTGGGCATGCCACCCGAATACACTGCTTGAAGCAGTGGCACACATAAGTAGTGGCACACAGGCCGCCGAGGTCATGGCGTGTCAGCATTTCATCCGGTATGGGGTTGATGATTGGATATGATATTGGGGATTGACTATGGGCTTAAACGGATCGGGTTGGCGATTGCTGATCCGGGGGTTGGGGTGGCGCTGCCGCTTGCGACGATTGCGGGTCGGGGTGAGGTGACGCGGGATGCGCGGAATGTGGCCGATGTGGCGGCGGAACAGGGGGCCTCGGTTCTGGTTGTGGGGTTGCCGCTGAATATGGATGGGGGGGAGAGTGATCAGACCGAGGTGACGCGACGGTTTGCCGCGGAGTTGGAGCGGCTATCTGGATTGGAGGTTCATCTACAGGATGAACGGTTGAGTTCCCATGCAGCGTCGGAGGCGCTGGATGTGGCGGGGGTTCGTTCTGGGAAACGGAAGGGGCTTGTGGATCGGATCGCGGCTCAGAAGATTCTTCAGGCGTATTTGGATGGGTGAGGCGTCGAAACGTCGAAATAACAAAAACAGAAACAACAAGATAACAACCGGATGGACAGGAGAAACAG
>CAYXGR010000639.1:0-1631 GCA_964464525.1 uncultured Planctomycetaceae bacterium | reverse complement strand
GCCGGTGGCAAACAATAAAACTGCCCAGCCGAAGCGGCAATGGAATCCGCCGATTCTGTCATGGCCCCCCCCTCCCGCGCCCTGCTAACGATGCGCGCCGCTCAGTACCCTGGTTGTGTTACAATCGGATGCATGGCACACTGTCCGGGCTGGCCTGCAGAGCCGCCGGTATCAATCTTGGAAATCGAAAAACAAACCCGATTCTCAAGCGGGTTATCATCGTATTCGGAGCATAAACATGGTCGCCGAATTAACGGTCATCAACAATAACGAGGGGACGCACGGGGCCGAGGGCTTCTCACCCAGTGGCTGCAATCCCGATGCTCGCTGCGGGAATGGTCTCGAAAAGATCTATCCAACCTGCGCCGTACGATATGGAGCCATGCGTCATATTGGCGAGTTTCGCTATTCACCCGGAATGTTGTTCAATTGCGGTGCGAAAGTTGTGATTCAATCCAACCGGGGCATCGAACTCGGGGAGCAAGTCAGCCTCACCTGCACCGGTTGCGACAAATCAATCAACCGCCGACAGATGCAGGACTATGCCAAAAACAGTGGTTCCGATTTCTACCAGCTGAAGACTGGAAGGATTCTTCGCGTCGCCAACTCACAGGATCTCGACGAAGAACGGCACCTGGCTCAAGACGCAGATAAAAAACTGGTCGAGGCAAGAGACCTGGCCCGGGAAATGTCCCTCCCGATGAAGTTCGTCACCTGCGAACACCTCCTCGGCGGTGAACGCATCATCTTCCATTTCATGTCCGAAGGCCGGGTCGATTTCAGAAATCTGGTGAAGCACCTCGCCCAGGAATACCACACCCGGATCGAGATGCACCAGGTCGGCGCCCGCGATGAGGCACGCTTGGTCGCCGACTACGAAATCTGCGGTCGCGAATGCTGCTGCAAGAGCTTTCTCAAGAAGCTCCGCCAGGTCAACATGAAGATGGCCAAACTCCAGAAGGCTACGCTGGATCCCTCCAAGGTTTCCGGCCGATGCGGGCGATTGCGATGTTGTCTGCGGTATGAACACGAGGGATACGAAGATCTCAATCGGGCACTGCCCAAGATCGGTGTTCGCGTCCGAACCGAAACGGGCATCGGCACAATCAGAGACCGCCAGATCCTCACTCAGTTGCTCATCGTGGAGTACGATGAATCCGGCGTGCGGGAGCCGGTAGCCATTGAAAGCGTCCTGGAACGCAATCTTCCTCCGAGACAGGCTCCCAGCCCGAAGCAACCGGATCGCTCCGTTTCGCGCAAGGAGAAGGATACACGATCGGATGCGAAGCGCCCGCGCAGTCGCGGTCGTCCGGCCCGGGATCGAGATCAGACGCCCCAATCGAAGACCGCTCCGCCGAAAAAAACTCCCGGCGAGGCGGCGGAATCGCCTGTAAGGCAAGAGAAAGCTGATAATCAGGAGTCCAATGGTGTTGAGGCTCAACCTGGTTCACCGCCGGCGGGTGAGGGGCGAAAGCGTCGCCGTCGTCGCCGCGGTCGGGGCAACCGCAATCGGCGATCCGATGGGAGTGACAATACGGGATCGAGCGGGACAGGCCCGGCCGATTCGGGAGCGGATCCCACGAAATAGGCAATGACTATAGGGTGAATGGCGGGCATCGTGAACCCCTGTG
>CAYXGR010000638.1:0-1633 GCA_964464525.1 uncultured Planctomycetaceae bacterium | reverse complement strand
TCAAGGGGGTCACCGCCGGCTCGTTGACCGTGAATGGTTCCGCCGCCGCCAATCTGATCGCGGACAGTTCGGGTGGAGATTCTTTTACTTTCAGCGGTTTCGCAATGCCGGATTTTGGAACCGTGACGGTTGACTTTTCCGGCGATGGGGTCACGGATCTTGCCGGTAATCCGTTTTCGGGCGATAGCTGGACGTATCTGCTCGAGGACCGAACGCTCAGGCTGAATCTTGGTGGCGATCGTCAGATCGAATCCAATGAGACCATGGTTCTCGGAGGCAGTCCCACCGTGCTCGGTGGCGAGCCACCCTATACCTACGAGTGGACCCTTCGCGGCAATCCGGGCGCCATGTTTTCTTCGGATCCCAACCCCGTTTTCGGCCCTGCTCCGGAAGGCGTCTATGTCGTCCGCCTGTTCGTCACCGATAAGCTGGGAGATCGCGTGATCGGCTTCACCACCATGCTCGTCGGAGACGGCGGGGGAACGATCGGACTCACACCGGTCGCCACCCCGCTCGCGCCGGGCTGTGGAATGACCTGTGCGCCCAATATGGGTGGCCTCCTCCTGGTTCTGAGCACGTGCTACCTGGTTGTGATTCGAATCCGCGGTCGTCGCTCACACAGGAAGGGGTCGAACCGCCGACCTGGCGGGGGCAATACCGTCGCCTGACGCGAGCCCTTGCCTGAACCCACATTGTGACATTTGTATTAGTATATACTGATCGGGCGTTCGTCGATCGGTTCTTCCCCAAGACATGGTACATGGCGAAGTTACCCGTCTCGGCATCCACATTGGATTTCGACGATGGTCGCCTCCTGCCGGCTCCTGCGTTCGCCGGGGCATGCAAGAAGCTTCCTTGCGGGTTTCTGGTAAATCGACCTTCTCTCGCAGAGTTGGCAAGATCGGAAATCCCCGCTCTGGAAACACATCGGGTTTCGTAGAATGGCTAAACCAGATGCGTGGATAAAGCCGATTCTATCCGAGGTGGCCGGGCGGTGGACGGGGCACCCTGCGCACTCACTCGAAGAACAGCATCCTTCATGAAACGCGATGAATCATGCGAATAGATGCTGATATCAGTCGAGAGGCGACACAAGGGAACCGGAAGCGCATTATCACCTGGGCATTGCTCATCGGGCCTGCTTTGTTGGCCGTGGTCCTGGTGTTGGTGGCCACCCGGGACGGCGTTGGCCTGAGCGCCGATTCGGTGATCTATGTCAGCCTGGCCCGAGAGTCTGCGGCCGGCCGCGGCATGGTCTTGCCTTTTGGTGGGGTCGTTCCCGAGCCAATAGGAAGCCGCTGGCCGCCTTTGCTGCCCGGCATGCTCGCCGTCATTGGGCGGTTGGGTATTGACCCGGTCGTTTCTGTCCGGTGGCTCAATGCCCTCTTCTTCGGCGGAACCGTGTTCCTGGCAGGCCTGATCGTAAGGCGCGCCACCGGTTCGTTGTGGTTGGCGGCCTGTAGCTCGCTCTTCATAGCAACCAGTCGGCAGATGCTGGCCGTTCACGCCATGGCCTGGACCGAGCCGGCATTTATCTGGTTCGCCATGGCTGCCCTGTTGCTGCTGGCCGCCTATGCATCCACCGGTCAGCGTCTCCTGCTGCTGGCGTCCTGTGTAGCCATCGTCTTGGGGC
>CAYXGR010000637.1:0-1639 GCA_964464525.1 uncultured Planctomycetaceae bacterium | reverse complement strand
CGTACGGCCTATGATTTGATGCACGGCGTACACTCGAAACGTGACACCCGTGTATGAAGAGCAATCCCATCCCAAACCCGATCACGATTCAAGGGGGATCAGGAAATGAAGCCCAAACGCGCCATTGTCGCCGCCTCGTGCCTCTCGTTCATCCTGGTGAATTTGACGAATATCTCTATGTCCCACGCCCAGCTCCAGCGCTGCCCCGAGATCAGGGATCAGCTCGTGATCGTGGAACAGGGCCAACCGACCGCCTTCAGGCTGGATGTGAGGGGGCTTGGTGATGGGGATGTCGGTGTCTTTCAATTTCCCGCACGCGGAATCCTCGAACAGACCGGCCCCGGCCCGCTGGATTTTGTCTTCCTGCCCGCGGCTGACTTCAACGGAACGACCGAGTTCACCTATCGGGTGATTCAGTCCGTCGATTGCGATCGGGCCGGCGTCCAGCTCGGTCGCGTCACCCTCGTCGGCGGAACCGCCGCCGGAACCGCGATCGGTCTCGCACCCCCGCCCACCTTCTGCGGCGTCGGACCGATCGGCCTGCTGATGCTCGGCTGTTGCCTGGTAAGTCTGAAGTCGCGCATCGTCACCCACCCACGCTGATCACGCCGGAAAATCCTGCACAAACGATCCAAGCCCCAAGCGCTTGCAAGCGGGAATTATTCGAGCCGCGGACCTCCTGTCCGCACGGCAGTCCAATCACACATACCCCACTCCCATCCCCAACCCCTGGCCACTGGCTTCATCTTCTTCTCATTTTGACTTTTCGATGTTCCCCCCCCCCCCGCTTGACAATCCGCCCCCGAGATATAAACTCAGGCATGCAGTCGATGGCCCCTAGTGTAATGGTAGCACGACAGACTCTGGATCTGTTTGTCTAGGTTCGAATCCTAGGGGGCCAGTCATACCTAAGTCTTTATTCTTTCCACCACTTACGTTTTTACGGCTTTCCGAGGACACTTCAGAATCGTCCAAATGGGTCAGAAATGGGTCAGTTGCCGGGCTCAGGGCCTCGCGGATGGCCTCGATGCCTGCCTCTCGGGCCTTGTCGAGCTGGTCCTGGGTCGCTGCCGCGTAGTAGGTCAGCGTTGTTTCGACGTTGTTGTGCCCGGCGAGCTTCTGGGCCGTCTGGATATTCACCCGCTTCGTCCAGTTCGTGATACACGTCCGTCGCAGATCGTGGAGTGTCACGGCCGGGTTACTCTCGGCGTCGAGGAGGGTCGCGACGGACTCGCCCGCCCGGCGAACGATCTTCGGGAACTCACGGTGAAAGTTGTTCAGGATGAACCGTCCCTCTTTCCAGTGTCCCGTCCCCTGGGCGTCCTTGATGAACGCCACCCGGTCCGGCGGCACGAAGACGTAGCACTGGCCATCAACGGCGGCGGCGAGCAGGGCTTGCAGGATCGCCATCGTCTGCGGCGGGACGGGGATCGTCCGCGATTGGTAAGATTTCGACGTCCAGGCGATCGTGGTCCGAGTGTCCGCCTTGGGTGAGACTCGGATCGTCTCAGCCTCGAAGTCGATGTCCGTAAACACCCTTGCTTGCCCTCGCGACCCCCAAGTCTCAATGTGATCAAAAACCACCACATTGTGACCCGGGAGCAGCCAGGGAGGCCAGGGGCGCTACGTTTTTCAACCG
>CAYXGR010000636.1:0-1641 GCA_964464525.1 uncultured Planctomycetaceae bacterium | reverse complement strand
GATGCCGTTGTTGTTACAGTCCGGGGCGATCGACAGAAAATAGACATCCTGCTCCAGGTTGAACGTCGCCGTAAAGGCCAGCTTGGCCGCCGAGTCGAGCGAGACCATGTGGTAGTAGTCCCCCATCTTGTTCTGCTGCGGATAACCCAGCGTGTGGTTGTACGGCTGCGTCAACGGAATGCTTCTGCTCCAGCTCACACCCGCGTCGATCGAGTACGAATAGAACAGCTCCGACATCGTCGGCATCGGCACGGGATCGTTTCGCGTGTCGTTCCAGACGACGTCGATCCGACCGTTGGGCGCGACCGACATCGTGCCAAACCAGTGCCACGCCCCCTGACCGATCATCGTCAGGTCGTCATTGACGCGGACCGGCGCGCTCCAACTCGCGCCGCCGTCGGTGCTGCGGATGAACATCACGTTCAGCGGATCGAACCCCGGAGGATCGACCGATCCCAGCATATAGACATTTCCATGCGTTGGTCCGCCCGAGTGGTCGGTCGCGATCGAAACCTGGCCAAGTAGACCGGCCGGGTTGGGGCCTCCGGTGGTTGTGACACCACCGAGGTCGACCGGGGAAACAAAGTCGAAGGTGACGGGTGAAGCCGGATCCTGGGCGGTCGTGGACTTGGCAATGAGGTGACCGGTCTGGTTGAGCGTCGCCCCGGCGAGGTAGAGCGCCCCGTCCGGCCCGACGGACATCGTGCCCCACTTCATGCTCGGCAGCGGGAGGGCAACGGGGGACTCGAAGAAGCCGCCACCGTCGGTCGAGCGGGTGAAATCGTTCGGCGGGCAGCAACTGAACTGCACGTTCCAGATTTCGTAGATGTTGCCGCTGCCGATGCCCAGTGTCTGGTCGATGACCATCCACTCCTTGTCGCCGCCGTGGGCGGTGACCGGCGGCATCCAGGTGATCCCCCCGTCGATCGACTTGAAGACCTCCGCCGTGGTGACGCTGCTGAGGCTGCAATAGTAGAAATTTCCGTCGGCGTCGGAACCGAGAACCGGATCACTTCGAAATTGACCGGGGTCGAGAACACCGGGGAAGGTCCACGTCAGGCCGCCGTCGATCGTGTAGGCCACGCCCGCCTGCCGAAAGTTCGAGGCGATGGTGTCGAACTGCCGCCAGCCGATGGCGATCCGGTTCGGATCGGTCGGATCCACCGCGATCGACGGTTCGTTGGCGGCGTCGCCGGGGACGTTCAACCCATTCGCGTCGACGTTGACCTGCACGGGGGCGAAGACCCCCCGCGCCGGCGGGCCGATGCGCGGCGATCCATCGTAGGGGATTGGCTGAGCCGGCAGACCGGGTGGATCGTCCGGTCTCTCAGGTGCGCGGGTTGAACTGCGCGGCGGCGGCTGTGTTTGTGAATAGAGGGCGTTCGGCGTGATCATCCATATCGCACTCAGCGCGATACAGCCGGTGATGGAACGATGCATCTCTGATCCTCCGTGTGTCGGGGTGTGGGCAGGCACACCGCGCACATCCGATGGTCGAAATGCTCGCCGGATTTCGCCGATTGGGTTTCGAGTCGGTCACACCCCGTGGGCGGGGACGCCAATCCTCATGTTCATTTCGGAGGCGTCAGCCTAAGAATACACGACCGCGGATCCAAAATCAATCATCCGCGCAGCCTCATT
>CAYXGR010000635.1:0-1645 GCA_964464525.1 uncultured Planctomycetaceae bacterium | reverse complement strand
AATGGATCAGGGGTTGGATTGTTTCTGTGAGGGGGTGGGGTGGTTGACTGGTGTGGGTCGTGAAGTCGTGTCCGGTGCATGGATTGGGGTGGAGGGCTTTTTTGCGGCTGACCGGGTGGTCGTCGACGGCCCGCCCGCGGTGATCGGCCGGCCGAACTCCTGCACCCAGTAGACGCCGTGCTCGCCGCCGTGCTTGATCGCGATGCCGATCTCGGTGAAGGCCGGATCCAGAATCACCTCCCGGTGGCGGGGGGAGGCCATCAATTCCTCCATCGCCCGGGCGACGGTGGGCTGCCGGGCGGCCAGGTTCTCGCCGACCTTGTCGAAGGCATATCCAAAATCTTCGGCCCGGGTATCCACATGGGAACCGTCAACGGGATCGGAATGGCTGAAGAATCGTCCCTCCACGAGCCGACAGGCGTAGAAATCGGCAACGAGCATCAATGTGAAATCGATTTTCAGCGGCCGGAGCCGGTGTTTGGCCCGCTCGGTGTTGACGGCGTCCAGCATCTCCTTGACGACGAGGTCCGAATCGGGGAAATCGGCACAGGGATCGGCCATGCTGAGCGCGGCCGCGCCCTTCCCGACCCCATCCGGACCCGCCGGAGATAGCGGGAAGGGCTCTTCTTCCTGGCATCCCACGGCGAGGGCCGCGGCCAGGAGGCCGATGATCGGATAGGGATTGAGGATTTTCATGGAAATAGCCTCACGCCGGCCGCGCCGGCATGATTCGTCCGATCGCTCGGCATTCTCGGAACCACGAACCTGTTACATAGTCTATCCATCCTATCGGCCGGAGACAACGTGATCTCACGGATGAAGCCGAATCTATTTTTCGCGTAGAGTCCCGATAATACGCTGTCCGAGCCCAGCCGGTTCTACTATCATCCGGCGTACGGGCTGAATTCGAGGATTTGTGCGTTCGGAGCCGGGACGATGATGACACAGTTTGAGTTGGAATCGCGTCGCCGGGAGATGGTCGAATCGCAGATCGCCGGTCGCGGTGTCGCCGATGCCCGTCTGTTGGATGTGATGCGGCGCTTGCCCCGCGAGGCCTTCCTGCCGTCAACGCATCTGGACGAGGCCTACGAAGATCGGGCACTCGGCACCGAACTCGGCCAGACCATCTCACAACCCTACATCGTCGCCTGCATGACCGAGGCCCTTCAGATCGATCCCGATCATCGGGTGCTCGAAATCGGCACCGGAACGGGCTATCAGACCGCGATCCTCTCGAAACTGGCCCATCACGTCTATTCGGTCGAGCGGCTGGAGGCGTTGACGCGATCGGCCGAAAGCCGGTTGTCGGAATTGGGCATCACCAATGTCACCCTGATCACCGGCGACGGCAGCCTCGGCATGCCGGCCGAAGCGCCGTTCGATCGCATCCTGGTCACCGCCGCCGCCCCGCGCGTCGTGGAAACTCTCGTGGAACAACTTCGCGAGGGCGGTCGCCTCGTGATCCCGATCGGCACGGCGAATGCGCAGCGGCTCACGACCGTCGAACGCTACCGGCAAAAAACCATCGAGCGGCCCTCCATCGCGGTTCGGTTCGTCAAGCTGATCGGCGCGGCCGGTTTCGAGAACTAACCCCCTTTTCTCACAAGATAATTGATTCAGAGCCACGTTTATCAGAGCCGCGACC
>CAYXGR010000634.1:0-1649 GCA_964464525.1 uncultured Planctomycetaceae bacterium | reverse complement strand
GCGCACCGGCGATCAGTTTCCGAACCGCCTCAAAAGGCGCCGAGTCCGGCTCGGTGAAACCCGTTACATCGAGTTGCTGACAGATCTTCTCGTCGTTTTTCAATTCGTTGAAAAGATAGCCCTCGAGCCTGACGGTCAGTTCCGGATCGGCGTCGGGGCCCACAACAACAACCATCTCCGGGATCGCCACCGTCTCACCGACGATCTTAAACTGGTCCTTCGACGGGCCGAGTATGAAGTTGCCCCCGGTCTCAGGCATGCGTTCGTAGTCCACTTCATCGATGACGCCGGCGTTGACCGTGATATCGGCGATGATCGTTCTGGCGGCTTCGTGGCCGAGATACAGTCGGCCTTCCAGTCCGATCGGCGGCGGCGTCAGTAACTCGGGAAGAAGATTTTTCACCGGCACACCGGCCTCTTCCAGTGTTGCCCGGGCTGCTGTGTCGGTCAGCAAATCGCCATAGGTGCCGAAGGCAAAGCGGCGGCTCTCGCAATCGCTGATCTCCTTGACGTGCGAATTCGCCCGCAGAACGATGTAGGCCTTTCGTGACGATTTACCGAGCGGATTGATTCCCATCGCCAGGATCGTCAGGGCGCTGGTGTCTTCGATCGAACACAATTCCCGTGCTGACATGATGGCATAGGCATAGTTTCCCTGTGCCAACTGATCGGCCAGTCCCGTCCCATCCGGCTGGACACGGAAGGCCACTCGTCGATCGAACAGCTTTTCGAGTCGCGGGTGCAGATCGCGAAACATCTGAGGCGGGCCGAGGAAGGGGGCCTGCGTCGAACCAATCTGCACGATCTCGCCATTCATGGGATCCGCCTGACAGCCGGTGAGTAGGCCGGCCAGGAAACCTATGAGAACCACAATCGTTATGGGGTGCCTTGCCATCGACGCCTCTTCATAAATCGAATTCGCCACGCCGAGCCACCCTCGGACAGACCGAGAGTATATCGGCCCCCGGCACGAAAGCTCAAGAGCAGGGAGGAGGAAGTTACAAGTATCCGGTTGCCGAGGGCCATGAATACACGCCTCGGGTACCCGATCAGAGCCGTGCCCGTCAGGAAGCGGTCGGCGTTCATAAGAGAGGGCCTTTTGGTGTGGGAGAGGACCGCTCCCTGACGGTCGCGGCTCTGATCAAGAAACGACTTCTCAAACACAGTCTAATGGACATCATGGACGAACTCGCGGTGATCTTTCACCGGCCCCTCAGGACACCAGACCTTCCGTCAAAACCGTGCGATAGAGCCGGCTGACCAGCGGATCCTGCCAGGTCGAGAGCTGGTCCGCGGCCCGTCGAACGATCTCGATCAGGCGAACCACCGAACCCGTGGCCGAGGGGACATGACTATCCCCCTCGATCATCTGAAATCGCACGATGTCACCGCCGTGCAGATCGCGATTCTCCGTTCCAGACGCGAATGAAAAGACCTGACCGGAGTCGGTCACGATGGCGCCAGAGCCGGTATTGGGGCGGTAGGCGAGTACGGTCCCCCTCATGAGAAGGATCCTCCAGCAAACGTTGGGTTGCCAAGTGGGAATCCGTTCCAGAACGAAAGAAAGCCAGCCGCCTGCCGGCTACGGCGAAGGGAATCGAAACAACGGGAGAAGTGTAATGCCGGCCGACGAGAAATGCACGAATAAT
>CAYXGR010000633.1:0-1653 GCA_964464525.1 uncultured Planctomycetaceae bacterium | reverse complement strand
AGTTCCCCCGCCAGCAGCAGCAGGCCCACCTGCGAGAGCAGATGATTGATATGATGCACACCCCCCGCCCGAGCGGCGTCGATGCACGGCAGGACCGCCGTCCCGCCCAACCAGCCGAGCGTGAAAACCCCCGCCCAGAAATCGCTGCCCGTTCGCCGCCGGAAGACGACGTAGCCCACGATCGGTAGCGGCAGGCCGAAGAGCACCAGCGCAGAGACACGTAGCACGGGAAATTCAGCCGATCGCGCGTCGCCAGAAAATAGACCGGTCATAACATAGCCGAGGATCGACTGTAATGGCGGGAAGACGTTGTAGGCCCTATCCGTCTCGGCAACGTAGGCCGTGTCCCAAAGCCGATGCGGCAGCGATAGATGACCCTCATGCCAGGAAAAACCCTCCAGCAGGGCCGGGTTGAACTTCGTGTCCACCTCCCATTGAAACCAGGCGACGCCTCGGCCGTGGGCCAGTTCCAGCACGATCAACACGCACACCAGGCCAATGCACGCACGCCAGAAGCCCGAAAGCCGCAACCAGCGATGGCGCGATGACATTCCCTTTGGATCAGTCGATTCAACCATCCGGGAGCAATACCTCCCGCCAGCTCCGCCAAGGCCGGTCGCGATAGAAGAATGTGCAGCCACCGATCCGTTGCTGACCGCCGTAATGCGCCCTCACCCAGCGCTTCAGCGGCGCCAGCACCCGGCCTTCGAGCATCGCATGATCTTCGTCCGGCGGCTCCAGCAACGAGAATCCCGCCCGCGTCGCCAGCAACACCGGCTCGCTGTTCGCCTCTATCACTGCCCGCACTGGCGTTCGATCGACGATCACATCCGGCGGGTCCGCGTCCAACCGTTTGATCAGTTCGTGCATCGGCGGGCTCAGCCGATTGATCTTCCCCTTGAAGATCACGTCCGAGTTGGAACATTCCAGCGGCGTCCGCCTTCGTACGTAGAAAGACGCCGCGTAGTCCGGATCCCATAGCATCACGGATTGTTCGGGCCGCGTATGTTCCTCCAGCAGCGCGACCAGCCGGTCCATCCGCCCACGCTGTGCCGCGTAGGCCCGATTCGGCGTATCGCCGTGGATCGTAAACCGAAAATGGTCCGCCAACGGCACAAGGCCCACCAGCATCGCCGCCGCACCCGCGACAATCCACGGTCGCCCGATCGCCCCCGCCGCGGCCCGTTCAATCCCCCACGCCACGAGCACCGCCGCCACCGGCGCGGCCTGCAACAGGTAGTGGCCATAGCCGTAGGGGGCGACAAAATAGACCAGCGTAGCCAACACCCAGTACGCAGCCACGAGCCGCATACAGGTGTTGAATTCCGTGTCGGACATTTTGATTTCGCGGGTTGGGCGATTGCGATGGGTGATCATCCAGCCGATAGCAGCAATCAACGCCGGCGCGAAAAGGGCCGCGACGAGTTTCAGGTGAAGGCCGACCTGCCGCCAATGTTCCCATGTCAAAAGTCGGGCGCGTTCGAGATCCCCCGATGCCGCCCGCGTCAGATCATACTGCACGACCTGTTGGCGGAATTCGTCGAAGATGCCGATGGCCAGCATCCAGCCAACGACCGGCAGCCAGACGACCGCCGCCCCGACCCAGATCGCCGCGACTGAGCGCCAGGTGGATTCACCCGTGCCGGGTGCCAT
>CAYXGR010000632.1:0-1654 GCA_964464525.1 uncultured Planctomycetaceae bacterium | reverse complement strand
CCTCAAACTCGATTTCGTCCATCGGCATAGTCCGGTTCCTCCTGCAGCCCGATCCTAATTGTCTGATCCTCGCGCGTGCGTTTGAGACCTATCCTATGGCCCATCCCATGGGCAAGCAATCAGAGCCGCGCCCGTAAGGAAGCGGTGGGGTGCCATTGCCAAGCAAGGCGGGGTCATGGCGATTTCGGCGGATTCCATGCCGGCTTCAGCCGGGCTTTCTTGATGCGGTCCCGGCGAGAGGAGGATCCTACTTGACCCCACCCCCCTGCCCTACCAGAATGACACCACCCCAAACAGGGACCGGGCATCGAATGGATTCAATCACCCCCAATTGGACGGAGTAACGAAATGAAAATCGAATCGCGTTGCATCAGAGGTTGGACGAGCCGCCTGTTGGCCTGCGCCGTATTCTGCGGACTCGCCGGGCCGGTCATCGCTCAAGACGTGGTCACGGTCAAGGTTCGCGGCCAGGGCTTGGACGAGGACGGCGCCGTCAAGGACGCCCTCCGCAAGGCCGTCGAACAGGGCGGCAAAAACGAGATCGCCAGCCGCAGCAAGACCAAGGACTACGCCCTCGAATACGACGTCGTCCTCTCGCGGGCATCGGGCCTGGTGTCCGATTACAAGATGATTGGCCGGCCGCGCACGGCCAACGGCATCGTAACCGTTGAGATCGAGGCCAAGGTCAAAAAGGGGATCATCGACGCCACCTGGGCCGACGTCGCCATCGAACTGAAAAAGCTCGGCCGCCCGAAGATCATGGTCATGTTCACCGAGGTCATCCACGATCTCGAACGTCCCGAGGGCAGCCGCGAGATCGTCCAGCGATCCAGTTCCGTCGGCACCACCATCAAGCGCAAGCTCCAGAAGCTCGGCTTCAAGCTGAAGGACGCCGCCCAGATGAAGGCCATCAAGGAGAAGAAGGCCGAACTCGCCGCCGCCGAGGACGACACGGCAACGCTCAAGGCCTTGGCCGGCAGCTACGGCGCGGCGATCATCATCAAGGGCCAGTCCCGCGCCACCGGCCCGGACAAAAAGCAGACCCCCGCCGGTCTCCTCAACATGTGGGAGAGCGACGTGACGATCGACGGTCTCTGGACCGAGACGGGCGACATGATCTTTTCGAACGCCCCGGACCCGACGCGGGGCGGCTCCCGCGTGGCCGGCCCGGCCGGCGCCCGGCAGACGCTCAAGAAGGCGGGCGAGATCCTCGGCAAGGCGGTCGTCTATGACCTGCTCGAGGCCTGGACCCGCGGTACCGCCGGCGGCGTGGGCGACGTGATCGTAGAGGTGCGGGACGTCGCGTCGGTCCGGCAGGCCATCGCCATCAAAAAGGCCCTGGTCAAGATGTCGGGCGTTGAGGACGTGACCAAGGAGGGCGTCAAGGGCACCGTCACCTTCACCGTCGCCACCGCCCAGGGCGCCGAGGAGTTCCTAGAGGCCCTGATCGAACTGACCTTCGCCGACTTCATGCTGGAGGTCGAAGACCAGAAGATGAAGACAATCATCTGCACGGTCAAGAGTAACACCGGCACGTAGGGTGGGCACTGCCCACCACAAAAACACATAGCGTCGGGTGGCATGCCCAAGCGTCAGCGCGGGCATGGCGGGAATGAATGCCGGGTGCCATGCTTACACGCCCCGGCCTCATCGG
>CAYXGR010000631.1:0-1659 GCA_964464525.1 uncultured Planctomycetaceae bacterium | reverse complement strand
CGATCGCGTCGGCGATTTCCCGATTGAAGCCGGATTGAAGCAGCAGTCGCTTGATCTCCTCTCCATCATCATCCCTCGATGCCTCGATTGTCTCATGCACGAGACGCCACGTAGTCTTTCACGGCCTTCGGCGCATCAGCCTTTGCCGCTTCTGTTTTGAGCAAAGCGTCCATGGCCTCTTCCCGCGTCGGTGGAGCATTCGCCCGTTCCGTGGCCTCGGCAGCCGTCCTTGCGTTCGCGTCATCGACCTCCGCTTGAGTCAAGGGGATGACCTTGCGTTCGCCCGTTTGTGCATCAACCTCGATTCGTTCCATTGTCTCTACTCATAAATTATATTGAGAACCCCGGCATCGAAGGTGTCAGACCCGCCGACAGTTGTGAGTCTAACCTGCGTCAATGCAGCGGTGAGAGATTTGCTTCCAGCCGTGGTATGCGTTGCCGCAGCGTTGGAACGCGCCATGACACCATGTGCAACCCATGTGAATGCTGTCGAGTTTTCCAATTCCAAGACGATTGACCCATGCACCACATTTGCTGCCGCAGCCACGTTGATGCCGAATCCGGTAGTGTAATTCTGGGTAACGACAGAGCTAGAAAGGACGTTTCCAGCGCCTAGATATCCTGTCGTCTCGATACCGCCCGAATCTCCGATTTGCACGAGGAAGTTGGACGTGCCGGTGCTAGACACGCCAACCAGATTCATGGTGATGCGCTTGGTGCCCGAAGGGATACTCGTGAATGTGATAGATGTACCGGATGTGGATGCCTGCTCAGTGCCGAGCGTCATGACGAGATTGAAATCGGTCCCCGCGTCATCGGTAAACTTCAGCCGCAGGGGGTTGGTTGACTGCACCCAGAGCTGACCTTCTCCAGCAACATCGGGATCAGAACCGGCCTGCTCTGACATGTATAAGGAGTTGGCGAGGGAAAGATTGGGCGTTCCTGTCAGGACTTTCGCGACAACCGCATCCGCGTCGTTCTTGATGGTGACATCATTGCTCGACCCCTGCCCCGTGAGGATCAGTCCTTCCGTAGCCGTGTAACCCATCGCGGCATTATCACCGGCAGCGGTATCCCCGGCAGCATTCACCGTGGCGTCGGTGAAGATGTCCTTTACAGCCCCGATCCCGCCATCGGTCTGGATTGATCCTGTCGTACCGCTCGTGGAATCGGTTGTATCATTGCAACTTATTATGTCATCGAAGCGGGAGACTCCAGAGGCAACGAGAATAGAATAATTGGACCCTCCTTCCGAGGCAGCCCCCTTGATGAAGAGCGATACCGCGTTAGTTATTGTTCCTGTGGCAGTCCAGTTCGGGATCTCGATGTAAACCCCAGCAGCGATATCCGTGGTTCCGGCAGGAATGGTGATCGCATTCGTATTTCCAATTCTCAGAAGACCGATATCCGTGGAGGCCGTGACTGATTTAGCCCCCGGATCGAGATGCAGGATCGCCCCGGTGTTTCCCGATGCGTGACCGAGAATGAGAGAATCCGCACCTCCGACTCGGAAGTCTATCCGGTCGTCCGTATCCGCCGTGATCGAGGTATCCGCATCGCCATCCAGGATCAGCTCCTGGCCGTCCATGTCCTTGGCTTTGGTCGCGGGCCAGCCGAGATCCTCACCGTTGTCCGTGATGTTCGTGAACTGCCCATTCA
>CAYXGR010000630.1:0-1662 GCA_964464525.1 uncultured Planctomycetaceae bacterium | reverse complement strand
TTGACGCCCCCCTCAGAATAGCCACGCTGCCCGGAATTTTTTGTAACCCGTGGAATAGTTTACATTTACGTCATTTTGTCCTTGCTTTTCTCGTTGATTCGTGGTAGAGTGGCGATCGCCTTAATTCGTTGCTGACAAGGAGGTTAGCGAGAACATGCGATATGCGGTTGATCCTCGACAAATGACCCTGTTCGAGCCCGCCTCGGCGATGTTTTCCCCCATGACGATCCAGTATTTGTCCTCGGACTGGCCGGGGATCTTTCGCGTGCAGATGCTGCACCTGATGCCGGCGGATGCGTTGGGCGAGCATTTTGATGCCAAGCTGGGCTGCCCCACGAAAGAGCTGTACGGCATGGCGGGTGCGATCTTCCTGAAGGAGTTTTTCAATCTGACGATCCCGCAAACGGTGGAGCGTTACCTGACCGATGCGGCTTGGCAATATGCCCTGAACGTCAATCCGATGGAGGCGAGCCTGTCGCATGCCACGGTGGAGCGTTACCTGAAGTTGTTCGCCGCGAACGACCTGGCCGGCGTGGTTTTCCATCGGGTCACGTCGGCGTTGATCGAGGGTCTGGAGCTGGACGTTTCGCGTCAACGGCTGGATTCGACGCACATCCAGTCGGACATGGCGACGTTTGGCCGAACCAAGCTGATGGGGGTCACGATCAAGCGGTTCCTGACCCAACTCAAGCGTCACCACCGAGATTTGTACGAGGCATTGGATGTGGATTTCCTGGCTCGTTATGCGCCGTCGCAGGCCAAGCTGTTCGGCGACTTTACGGGCACTCGCAGCGCCTTGCGTCAGACCGTTGCCGAAGACCTGCTCGGGTTGGTCAGTCGTTTCGCGGACCACGAACAGGTCACTCGGCGCGACAGCTACAAGGCGATGGAGCGGGTTCTTCACGAACAGTGCGACGTGGAGGAAGAGACGGTCGAGTTGAAGAAGAAGACGGGCGGCGACGTGATGCAGAACCCGTCGGATCCGGACGCCACGTATGACGGGCACAAAGGCCCGGGCTATCAGGCTCAGATTGCCGAGACGTGCAGCGAAGCGAACGCGGTTCAGTTGATTACCGGTGTCGAGACGGAACCGGCCCACGCGCCGGATCAGCATGCCTGCACGCCGATGATTGACCAATTGGATTCGCAGGATCGCAAGCCGGAGGTTCTGTACGCGGACACGGGCTACGGAAGCGATGCCAATGTGACGCATGCGGCGGATCGCGGCGTCGATCTTCAAAGTCCCGTGTCCGGCGCCCCGCAACAGAACCCGGATGATCTGACGATTGATGACTTCGTGGTGGAGGAGGACACGCAGACGATCGAGCGCTGTCCCAGCGGACACACACCGGTTTGCTCCGTCCACGACCCGGATACGGGCCGAACGAGAACGGTCATGGATGCATCCCATTGTTCGGCCTGTCCGCACCAAGACGAATGTCCGGTGAGAAAGGTCCGCGATGAATACGTCGTCGTGCATACTCCTGCCGAGCATCGAACGGCGGGGCGTCGGGCGGAACAGGCCACGGATGCCTTTCGGGAGAATTACGCGATTCGCGGCGGCGGCGAATCGGTGAATTCCGGGCTCAAACGAAAAACGGGCATGGGCCGTCTACGGGTTCGTGGTTCGCCGCAGGTTCGCATGGCGGTGTTCCTTCGGTG
>CAYXGR010000629.1:0-1666 GCA_964464525.1 uncultured Planctomycetaceae bacterium | reverse complement strand
CCGGATAGAGCGTGATGGTTGATGTGTTGCCGCGATGGACGTTGATGTCAACCGGTTCAGCGTAGAGAAAGTCGATCTTTACCTTGAAGACGGCCTCGTCCTCGACGTTGCCATGCGTGAAGGCCGGGCGAATCTCCAGCTTGCAGGTCGTCGTCTCGGCGCCGGGCCGGGGATTCGCGGCCGTCAAGGTAGCCGTCGGTTCCGACAACCCCCCCTGAGCAAGGGCCTTTCCCTCGGCATTGTAGATGTTGATCGCACAATCGGTGAACTTGGCGTAGTCCTCGTCGGAGACCTCGACACGGACGCGTACGGCGCGAATCGCGGACGTCAGTTTCATCGACACATTCGCGATGTCGTCATCCGGCGTGAGCTTCTTGGTGACCCTTTTTTGATATCCTTCCAGCAGTCCGCTTGTGGTCACTGTCGTCGGACGATCAAACACGTTGGTCAATATAACCTTGCCCGACGGCTTTTTCCCCGGCGTGCTGTCGATCTTTGTAATGATACGATCCTTCGCGTGGATGCCGTCAAATCGAACCTCCAGCCGATAGGCCGAGGTTTCGTCGGCGTTGCGGCACGTGATCGGCAACTCCCAGATGCCGGGTTCGAGTTCCTCACAGATGGTATGCGTTGATTCGAGCCGATCGTTTTTCGTATCCAGCCGAACGGGGTAGCGCCGGCCGACGCTGCGGCCGTCCGGACGAAAGGCGTAGTACATCTGTGCCGTGCTTGGCTGACCGTCTGGCGCTGTCAGTTTCAGATGCATCGCACTCGCCCCGGTCGGCACCTCGACGAAATGCCGCCGAACCTTCCAACCCTCGACGTGCTGATCATCGAGCGTCAGCGTGTAGTTCTCGCTGGGGCCGACGCGATGGGGCACCACGACGCTGTTGACGAGCCGAAGAAGCGTCTGGCCGTCCTCGACACCCTCGATCGTGGCGACGTATAGACCGGGCGCTTTCAGCTTTCCGCTGTCATACTCCACATCGACCCGCGCGGATTGTTTGCTGCGGAAATAGATCTGTTCCTGCTTGGTCTTGCACCAATCGGCATCGCTGCTCAGGACGAGTCGTTTCGAGAAGGCGGTGATCTTCGCGGCGTCGGCCGTGGGGATGAAGACGGGCTTGATCGTAAAGGTCTGCGGCCGGTCAGCGGGGATAAAGGTGCTTCGCCAGTAGGCCGCCCGTGACTTGCCATCCACGGCCAGCGGGCAGTCGGTGGCGACGTCGAAGGCATAGAGTGGATCGTCGACCCGGCGGGCGGCGATCGCGTCGACGGCATCGGCCGAGCGCCGGACGTCGGGCAGGCCCGCACCGTAATCGAGCGGCGTGTAGCCCGGCACCGCCGCGGCCCCGGCCTTGAGGGCGAGCTTGATCCAGTCGGCCCGGACAGTTTTGCCCTGTTCGTAAAGCCGCTGGGCCAACAGGGCCGAGAGACCGGCGGCATAGGGCGAGGCCATGCTGGTGCCCTGCATGAAGTCGTGGAACTTGTTCCAACGCGGCACGGTCGAGGTGGCCATGCCCGGCGTGGCGATGTCGGGCTTGTCCAGTTCGCCACCGCGCGAGCTGAACTGCGTGAGCTGCGGTGCGGGGATCAGCTCCGCGCGAACATCCCGGGCGGTATCGACCGCGAGCAGGGCGGCGACGCTGATGGCGGCGTTGGCGGC
>CAYXGR010000628.1:0-1674 GCA_964464525.1 uncultured Planctomycetaceae bacterium | reverse complement strand
GGCATGCTTACCCGACCCCAAAGGCCGGGTCGTGTAAGCATGGCACCCGAGAAATCTTCGGGATCCGCGAAGATTCTCACTGCTGGCAATACGGGAGTGTTTGGCATCCGGCACACGCTGATAGAGTTTAACAGTCGCCCGGATTGGCTGAATTCGCGAGCCGCGCACCCCCATTTTTGAGGGCACCCTGATGAAACGCCTCTCTCTCATCAGCCAGTTTACATTCCTGGTCATCGTTCTCGTCTGTGGTTGCGGGGAAAACACCGAGCCGCCCATGCAACAGGCCGTTGCCGAATCACCGTCGCGGTCCGCACCGCTTGCTGTTCAGGACGAACCGGGCGCGCATCAACCGGACGTGCATCAACCTGACGTGGATCAACCGGATGGCGGCGATGTGGACACCATTGATCGCGAAGCGCGGGATCCGGTAATCGAATCCATCGACGCGTCATCTCCGCCGAAACGTCCTGCCGACTCGTGGGTCATCTTTCGCGAGGCCTTCGATGCGGAACAGGATGCTACATGCGAGACGAAGTGGCTCGGTCGCAATCGCTTTCAGGTCAAGACGCGCAACATCCAACGCATGACGGTCGATCTGAAGGAGTTGCCGCGCGGGGCCCCCGAGACCGGTCCGTGGGTGCTGCTCATCGATGGTCAGGGGGTCGAGATGACCGGTTTCAAGCCGAAAAAAGGATATACCGGCCTTAAAAGGGATCTGATCCGCTCGCCAAACGGGAGATGGACCGTGGACCGGCGGAAGCTGTACCGCCCGGGAGAATGACGCATGATGGCATGGATCGCCGTCTGTCTGATTTATTCAGCGGGACTCGGCACGACAAATCCGCCGCGTGGGGGCAATGCGACGGCCAAAGCGCGATCGGATTCCGCGACGCGGGCGATCGACGGAAAGGACAAGGGGCCGAACGGACGCGGTGCAATCGCGACCGGCAAGTCCCCTGCGGATCGTCCCCCCGTGCGATGGCCTCGGAATCTCGCGGTCAAGGCGATGAAGCGCGTCATCGAGGACGCGGAGATCGTCAACATGACATTGGGCGAGTTCGCCGAGTGGTTGGCGCGGGCAACCGGGGCGAACGTGGTGGTACGATGGGGGGTGCTCGAGTCCGCCGGTGTCGAACGGGATCGGGTGATCTCATTGAAGCGAAAGCATATTCGACTGCGAAAGCTGCTCCCGCTGGTGTTCGATCGATTCACGAAAGACCTGCCGGCCGTTGAACTGGCGGCGCGGGCCGACGGTAACACGCTGATCCTCTCTACCCGGAAGGATATTCACACGAAGCGCATCACGCGGGTGTACGAGGTTCGCGATCTTCTTATCGCGATTCCACAATTCAAGGGGCGCCGGATTGGCTCTCTCGGGCTGGGCGAAGAGGGCGCGTTTCGACTGGGTGAGGATCGCAGCAAGCGGGACCGGTCGGCCATCCGAAACCCGCGGGTACGCCGATTGATCACCCTGATCACGACGCACATCCAGCCACTCTCGTGGAAGGATCGTGGCGGCAAGGGGACAATTCGCTATTTCAAGGGTCGGCTCGTCGTTCGCAACAATATCGAGGTGCATCAGCAGCTTGGGGGGGGGTTGGGGAAGACCGGCTTGGGGCATTTCGTTGGGGGGATGACCACCGACTGAAATTGGTGGCAAACGAAAACTGTCCG
>CAYXGR010000627.1:0-1691 GCA_964464525.1 uncultured Planctomycetaceae bacterium | reverse complement strand
CCAAACGCCGACATCCGTCGCGATTCCGCCGCAAGCTTCGCGCGAAATATGCATAAGCGATTACCCCGAAATCCTTTATTGTGCATGTTGACAGCCATCAGTGGCGCCGGTTTTCCAACCGGTACATGACGGAGTTTCCATCCTGCATCACGGGCATCAGGATAAACTCTACCCCTTGCCGCCGCCGGGTTCGCTAGAAGCAGTCATAGTGCACCTGAACTGGACTTCGATCAGAATCTCATCCAGTCGATCCTCGGCCAGTGTCCCCGGCGCTGCTGGCGGAAGCCCCAAGATTCCCTCCGATGGTGACGTGTCGCAGATCAGTCTGCCGTTCGCGTCGCTATACGAAATCGGAGCCGCAGTCCATATACCGTAGTATTCCCCATTAAACTCGAAGGACGTTTCGCCAGAGGGGATGATCGCTTCCGCGATCAGCGGCGGCAGCATCTCATCGTCTCGATTCCGCATCACCGAGAGCATGATCGATTCATGGCTGAGGTTCTGCACCAGGGTAATTGAAATATTCGCCGAGGCCAACTGACCGCGTTCGTAGACGATCTTCGTCCAGCCCGGCCCACCTGTCTCGCCCGACAAACATCTGAATTGGAACACCTCTGTTCGGATTCGAACGCCACCGGGATCCATTTCTACAACGCGCACGTCACGCTGTTCACGTCTCAGAGGCTCAACGCCCTCGATCGTGGCGTCGAAGAAAAACCGCCTGTCCGCCATCGGGAAAAACGTGCGACTGCCCATGTTGGGGTCCGGTGTCACGATGTCGCCGCCCGTAACGCGATTCTCCCGCGTGCCGTCGGCAACTCTATCGCCGGTCAGTAGTTGCCACGCGAGGAAGATATCCAAACCGAGTGCGCCTCCCAATGCATCCGTTGGATGGAGCTCCCAGCTCGCTACGACCGGCTCGCCCGGGCAAATGAACATCGGGCGCACATCAAACGTGCCACCCCAGAAAGCGATTGTCCCGATCGCCAAGCCGGCTCGATCCACAAAGCACCCCAGCGGAATCATCAAAGTGACCAGCCCAAGCCACGCGAGTGGGCGAGATCGAAACCACTTGGTCACACCTGTATTTTTAGCGATCATATGAATTTCTCTCTCTGCGGATCTGGAAATAAAGTCACGACTCGTCCGCGTTCACGTCTTCGTGACGATCACTGTCTGGCCACTGCTGTATCGATACGGGGGTGAGAGCACCGTCTCGACCATGGCGGCGACGTCGCCGGGATCGAGTGCCTGTTCCTCGGGAAAGTCCGGCAATGCGTCGCGGAGCATGTCGGTTTCGACCGCGCCGGGAGCAATACTATGCACGCGAATGCCGCACGACTTTCCCTCCCCAGCAAGCGACTTTGTGTAGGCGACCACGAATGCCTTGGCGGCTCCGTAGGCGGCGAATCCGGGAAAGGCGTCGTAGGCCGCGATGGAAGAGATGTTGACGATCATACCACCGCTGTATTGTTCTGCCATAATCGGCCACACCCCTCGACTGCAAAGGTACACCGTGCGCACGTTCGTGGCGATGATCTTGTCGAAAAGGTGAGGCTCCATCGAGTCGATCGTCGCGAGCGGCGCGGTGCCGGCGTTGTTGACCAGGATGTCGATACCGTCGAACAGGGATCGCGTCTGCTCGATGAGATTTTCGACATCATCGACCTGCGACACGTCCGCGGGAACCA
>CAYXGR010000626.1:0-1693 GCA_964464525.1 uncultured Planctomycetaceae bacterium | reverse complement strand
ACCGACGCCAAGGCCCTGCTGGACATGCAGGCGATCATCAACGCCCAACAGGCGGCGGCGATTGCCGCGACTTCGAGTGCTGTGGCAGCGAGTACGGCGGCGGGAGCGGGGTAGGACTGGCTCTTATCGACGAGGGTACTGGAACATGCCAACCATCTATCGTTGGAATGGATTCCGATTCCACTTCTACAGCAATGAAGGCCGGGAGCCTCCCCACGTTCATGTCCGCCGCGCGGAAGATTCGTGTAAATTCTGGCTCAATACCGTCGTGCTGGCATAAAATAATGGGATGAACGAATCGGAACTGACCCAGTTGAAGCAGATTGTGGTGGAGCACCGCGAAGAGTTTCTGGAGAAGTGGCATGAGTATTTCGGGTAGTGTGCCGACCGCGGCGCCGCGGGCACGGGCGATCCGTGCGTGGATTCGTGAGAGGAAGGTCTGGATCGAACTCGATGATGGGCGGGAGGTCGGTTTTCCGGCGGATAAGTTCCCCCGACTGGCGCGGGCCGACGCGGAATCGCTGGCGAAGGTCGAGATCCAGGCCCGCGGTACCGCATTGCGATGGGAGGAACTCGACGAGGATCTGAGCATCGACGGAATCCTCGCCGGCCGATGGCCGATGCCGAGGGCTTGAGGGTTCGGAGGGGGGAGGTTGACGATTCAGGTATTCGGATTGCTGGCGGGAGTGGCTGTTCTGGTCCGCCGCACTGCTTGAAGCAGTGGCACACGTACATGGGGAGTACTTGACACCAATGAATAAGAGATCCCCTCCCGAAATCACTTTGTTGTTGCAGAATCTTGACGCCGCCTACAACAAGACTGCGTGGCATGGGCCGAACCTGAAGGGCTCGGTTCGCGGGTTGCGCGTCGCGCAGGCCGTCTGGCGGCCGAAGCCGAAGCGGCACAACATTGCCGAGATCGTTGTGCACGCGGCCTATTGGAAGTACGCCGTCCGGCGAAGGCTGCGCGGGGAGAAGCGCGGCTCGTTTCCGCTGAAGGGGAGTAACTGGTTTGCATTGCCCGCGCGATTGACGCAGGCCGCGTGGCGGGAATACGTGACACTACTCGACGCGGAACACGCGGCCCTGCGCGAGGCGGTCGCGTCGCTGCCGGTCTCACGGTTGAACCACACAGCCGCGGGAAGTAAGGTGAGCAACGCGACGCTGATCACGGGCATCGCGGCGCACGATGTGTACCATGCCGGTCAGGTGCGATTGTTGAAGTGCCTCTATCAGGGTCATTGAGGATCAACAGATGGGTCTGAGGATCCATCCTACCATTTGTCGATAATAATAAAGCGGCCTCGCATCCGGACAATTATGAGGAGAGAATCCATGTATCACAAACTGATCCGCCGTCTTGCTATCGCGACAATCGGAACGCCGTACATGATCCTGGCGATGGGGGGGTGCCCGCCGACGACCACCGGCACGACGCCCGGCGGATCGAGCGGGACCGGGACGACCGCAGACGCGACGCTGCTCGAGCAGCTTTCGCTGGAACTGATCAACCGTGCCCGGCTGAAGCCCGGCGACGAGGCGACGATGAACAGCATCGCCATCGACGAGGGGATCCCCGGTCAGCTCAACACGACGGCCAAGCAACCCTTGGCGATGAACTCGGCCCTGACGACCGCCGCGCGGAACCACAGCACCGATATGCTCAGCCAGAACTATTTCGCACACAACTCGC
>CAYXGR010000625.1:0-1698 GCA_964464525.1 uncultured Planctomycetaceae bacterium | reverse complement strand
AATGCCACCCTGTTCGGGGTTATCCTACTATGAAGCGGCGGTGCTTGACGTAGTCCCAGACTACGAAGCGGTCGAGATCGCGGCCGCCGACGAAGAAGACTCGGCCCTCCGTGCCCTCGGCGAGGCGGTGGGCGAAGCGCACATCGTCTTCGCTCTGTCCCCAGTTGGAGAGGAGAAAGATGTTGATGGTGATTCCTTGCGCCTTGCAGAGGAGACCGTCGCGGAGGGTGTGGTATTCGGTTCGGCGATCGGGGGGATAGAGTAAATAAAGCCAATGGTCTTCGAAGTGGGCAGTGGGCAGACCGTCGGTGATGAGGATGATCTGCCGGTTGGGCGTATCCTGCACCTGAAGAAGCTGACGGGCCATGGCCAGACCGTGCTGGATGTTGGTGAAGTGCGGGGGGATGGCGTGGGTGGTGATATTCTCGTCGCTCATGTCGGCCTTGAGCCGCACGACGGGGTCGTAGAGGGTGACCGGCCGGGGGAGCAGGGCGGGGATTTCGGAGATGTGGCGGCGTTGGGGGAGTGTGCAGATTTCGACGAAATCCACGTGGTCGCCGGGGTATTCCGTGCGGATCAGGCCGTGGAGGGCGAGGGCCATACGTTTGACGTTGACGTATTGACCGTCGAAGCGCATCGACCCGCTCATGTCCATACAGACGATCGTCGCGCACTTGGGGGTATTCCGCGTGCGGTGGATCTCGATGTCCTCGGGCTTCATGCGGATGGGCAGACCGGGGCCGTTGCGGATCATGGCGTTGATCATGGACTGCCCCACATCCATGTTGGCCAGCGAGTCGCCGAATTCATAGGGCTGGGTCCGCTGCATCTCGACGGCGCCGTCGCCGGTGATTTCGACGGGGTGCCGGCCGGTCTTGGCGGCCTGCAACTCTGAGAAGATCTCGTCGAGCAGTTTGGACTGGAAGATCTTGAAGGCCTTGGGGGTGAGTGTGTATTTCCGCCCTTCCCGCCGGAGGCCCTGCTCTTCGGCCATGTGGCGGAGGAGTTCTTCGACCTGGCGCTGCATACGCTGGATATTTTCGAGTTGCGCCTCGTCCGCGAATCGGGCCAGATCATCGAGGTTGATCAGATAGACCTTTGCATTTTTCGCGGCCTCCTTGAGCTGCTCGATCAGCCGGTCGATCGTTTCCAGCTCGTCCTTGATCTCCAGGGCCTTGGGGATGTCCATCTGCTTGCGGCCGGAGAAGTCGTATCGGGCGGCGAGTTGCTCGATTTGATACTTGTTGCCGAGATCGTCCATCAGCCCGACGAGTTGGCGGGCAAATTCGCCACGCTGATCGAGGTGATACCAGAACCGCTCGAAATCGGTGATCTGTTCGTGGCGGACCGCGTGCTCGAACGCCTTTTTCATTTTCGGCGGCGGGACGATATTTTTGGCTTCGTCGCGAAAGACTCCGTCCGCCGTTTGTCGGACGGTATCCGTTTCGTAGGTTTCGAGGATTCGGCGTTTTCGCTCCTCGAGCATGGCGAGGAGGGCGGAGAGGCTGGGGCCGAGACCGGCGATCTGGGAGGGGTCTAGCTCGACGGCCTCGGCGAGTTCCTCGGGGGTGAGTTCGTCCATGCTGCCGTAGGTGAGGAGGTGGTCGAACGCCGGGGAGACGAGGTCGGGCGGCTCGGCGGCGGGCATGGGGAACCGCTTGGGGTCGTAGCCTCGGTAGGTGTGGATCATGCCACCGG
>CAYXGR010000624.1:0-1706 GCA_964464525.1 uncultured Planctomycetaceae bacterium | reverse complement strand
CCCGGCTGGCCCTTGCCGCAGGTGATGAAGCCATACGTCTTCCAGTGACGCCGATCCGCCACGCCGTCGCACGAATTCCAGAACTCCGGCGTGATGCCCTGGTAGATTACGTTTTTGAGCAGCCGCCCCTTCTTGCCGTTCTTGATCTCCCAGAAGGCATCCCCGCCGAACTGGAAGTTATACCGCTTCTGATCGATGCTGAAGCTGCCCCGGCCCTCGATATAGATTCCCTTGTCGACACCGGCGATGAGCTTGTCCATCGTTTCAGAGCCGGGCTCCAGGCCGATGTTGGCAATACGCACGATGGGCACGCTGGACCAACTGTCGGCCCGGCAGGAACCACGCGAGCGTTTCTCTCCGATGGCGCCGGCCACCTCGCGGTTGGTGCTGTAGCCGCTGAAGATGCCCTCGCGGACGATATGCCAGCGCTGGCCGGCGACCCCGTCGTCGTCGTAGCCGGTGCTGGCCATGTGGCCCTCATATTTGTTGTCCGCCAGCAGGTTGACGTGCCTGGAACCGTACCGGAAATGACCCAGCTTCTCCGGCGTCAGGAAGCTCGTGCCCGCATAGTTGGCTTCGTAGCCCAGGGCACGATCCAACTCGGAAGGATGACCGCAGCTTTCGTGAATCGTCAGCGCCAAGTGAGCCGGGTCCAACACCAGGTCGTATCTGCCGGGCGAAGGCTGTTCGGCGTCCAGTTTCCGGACTGCTTCGTCGGCAATGCGTTCAGCCTGAGAGGCCATGTCATAATCGAGCACCTGCTCGAATCCGCAGCGGCGGTAGGGAACCACGAAGTTGCGCGACTGAAAGTCGCCGTCACGGACGGCCGTGGCCCCGAAGCCCGCTCCCACGGCCAGCAAGTCGAAATCGATCAGCGTGCCCTCGGTCGAGGCAAAAAGCTTGACATCGCGTTGGGTCCAGGTGTGACCATGGCTGCGTTTGATCTCGGGTCGTTGGTGCAGGGTGTCGCAGATGCCCAACAGCAGCCCCGTCTTGTCCTCCAGCGGAACCTCGAATGGATCAACCTTCCACCGGGTGACCACACGATCATGGTGCACCGGCTCCTCGGCCAGGCGCACGGGCTCTTTCATCAGCATGTGGCTTGCCCTGGCCACCTCCACGGCCCGGTCGGCGGTCGCTCTCACGTCTTCCGGCTGAAATGACGGGCTGGCCGCAAAACCCCAGGCACCTTTGTAGAGCGCTCGAATACCGTAGCCGCTGGAGAGGTTTTCGCTCACGCTGGAGATACGCTGGTCTTGGGCGCGGACCGACTGTCGCGTGGTGGTCAGCAGTCGAATATCCCCATACTCGCATCCGCCGGCCTTGATGCGCATGAGGGCGATGTCGGCGAACTCCTGCCAGCGGTTCTTCTTGACCGATTGGGCCTGTTCTTCGAGCATGTGTGAACCCGTCGGTCCACATCCGCCCAAGTACAATGCGGCCACGCCTCCGGCCGTGTTCTGAATGAACTCACGCCGACTGGTCCTGGGTAAGATGAGCATCCATCTACCTCCAAACGAGTAAATCTTCAACACCCGAACACTCGAACCCTACCCGATCGACCGCTGCGGATCAATCTGCCTTGAATTCGATTCTGGGCTTGCACCGCGGGCGCGCCCCCGGGGTGTGTTTTTCCTGAATAGGGTGGGGACCACCGGGCAATGGGTATTTTCTACTGAAATCGTTGATTGCGATGCGATGATGTG
>CAYXGR010000623.1:0-1709 GCA_964464525.1 uncultured Planctomycetaceae bacterium | reverse complement strand
CTCACTTTTTCCCACGTATTCCCACGTATTCCCACTCCCGAAAAAGCGGACCTTGATGACGTAACTCCAGCCCTAGTAACGAGTTCGGAACACGCGACACGTGATCAATACCCAATGGATCGGGAAAAAAACGCGAAATCAAGACATCAGGAATCAATTGGGGGTGTCGGACCTGTCGGCAATCGGGGAACCGTTGAGCAGGGTGGGTCTGGGGATCGATTGCATGATCGTGGGCAGAAATTCCCTCAGGTCCCCGATCGTGGAGCGATCGAACTCCTTCCGGAGAAACTCGTATTTGAGCTTTTGGAATTGCTGCTTCTTCAGGTGCATGACGATCTCAGGCTGGGCGTCCTTGAAGGATGTGACCAAACCGCCTTCCACCCGGCCGACTTTGACGATGAAAAACCGCTTCATAGTCAGCCCGTTGGCGACTTCGTCATTGACCTCGATGACATCGCTGATCTCGCCCTCGCCCATCTCGACGAACCGTTCGTAGGGCAACTTCCAGGGCCCGGCCATCGGGGAACTGATGAAGCCCCAGGCGCCGCCGTCACCGGCATGCGGCCCCTTGGAAAAGGCGCCGGCCACCTCGGAAAACGGTCGGCCGTCGGCCAGCGCGCCGGCGGCCACGTCGATCGACTCGCGGGCCGCACGCTCCGCTTTCTCCTCGGCATCGGGCGAAGGGGGCAAGCTAAAATCTACAAATGTATAAGATGGAATGTCGACGAGAAACATCTCGCGCCGCTCAGGCTTCGAGAACTCGGGGAGATGGGCCCGGTAGTAATTCATCAACTCGCGCTTGCGCGGCGCGGCGATCATCGGAAGCAATTGATCCTGAAGATAGCTTTCTACCACGACGAAACGACGCAGCCGATCGCGAACCTCTTCGCGAGTCTTTTTTTGATCCTGTAGATACTGCGCGTATCGGGTTTCCAGACCGCCGAACTCACGATTGATCCGTTCCCGCTCCATCTGTTCGACGACTTTGTCGATCCGTGGTTCCATAGCGTCGTTGATGGTTTGACGCGCCCGGCGATAGATCAATCGCTGGGCAACGGTATCCTTGAGCTGCTGTTGGACCAGATCGACGACACGCTCGTAGTACGACCCCGCCGGCAGTGTCTTCGGCAGTTCCTCGATCTTCGGCATGAGGGGTTCGAGGATGTCCTTGACCGTGATGGCTTCGTTGTTGATGAGCAGGGCATCGGAACGAATGGCCCCGAGTGGCGGGCGGGAGACGCGGCCGGGTGTTGAACCGGCGTCCGCATCCGCGATTTTCGTCCGGCTCGCTGGTTCGTCGTCCGTGGCTACCGCCGCCGAATCGGGATCGCGGGCCACCACGATCGGCTCGGTCGACGGCGTCTCGTGTTCCAAGGGCTCCGGATCGCCGCTTGTCGCGAATCGGTTTTCCCACCATTGTTGGAGCGTGGTCCGACTTCCGTCGGCATTCATACACGCGGGGCCGACTGAAATCAGCAACAGGATCAGAAACGGGAGTGATTTTCCCATGATGACATAGGATTCTACAACCAGGAGACATCGATGCAATCCCGGCCCTGAAGCCGGGTGCATATGGGGGCCACACTCCACGCGGGTTCTATTCGAAGCCCCGACACGTCAAGCTATTCCACACTCATTCTTTTGAGAAAGTCAGGGCACCCATACATTTCACACAGTGTATTGGATGCAGAGCCGCCTATCAGAGCCGC
>CAYXGR010000622.1:0-1710 GCA_964464525.1 uncultured Planctomycetaceae bacterium | reverse complement strand
CCCCACCACATGGGATAGTTGTCGGTGCCGGGCCAATCCGTGAGGTGTCGGAAATCCCCCTTCTTCAGGCTGCCGATCCAGATGTCCTGGGCCATGCCACCGCGATAACGCTTCCAGGTGCGCGACTCGCGGCTGATCCGGTTGTAGGCAATTTGGCTCGCATCCGGTGACAGGGCGGTCAGGCCCGCGCGATCGACCGGCAAGGGCTCGGGGAGGCCGCCCTCGACGGAAACGCGATAAATCTTCTCGCCACGAAACGGATAGGTTCGGTGGGATCGAAACAGAATCCACTTTCCATCCGGATACCAGTCCAGAACATGATCGGCGGCGGGATGAAAAGTCAGTCGAGTCGGCTCCCCGCCTCGGGCGTCCATGACATAGACGTCGGTGCCGCCATCGTAATTGGCGGTGAAGGCGAGGCGTTTTCCGTCCGGGCTGAACCTGGCGAACTGCTCGATTCCGGCATCGTGAGTAATACGGCAGGCATCGCCACCATTGACGGATACCGACCACAAGTCGCCCTCGTAGGTGAACACGATATTCTGCTGATGGACGTCCGCGAAACGCATGAGATGGCTCTCGGCCGCGGCGAAGGGTGTGAGAACACCCAAGAGACTCATTCCTGCAATCATCCGGGCAATCATTATTTCCACCTGCGAAGTAGTTTTTTTGTGTGTGTGAAACTCAGCAAATTCGAGTTGCTATCATAACCGGAATCGGCCCGAATTGGAGAAGTATAGAGAAGGCAATGAGGGGGTGTGCGTTGCCGACGGATCCACGACACTCTACGCGGGTTATATTCAGGGCTCCGGCGCGTCAGTGTGGGGTTCTTTCTGGAGTGGGCCATTGAGCATCGACCCACTCGCTTGCGCTCGGGGCTCGGATTTGCGGATCCGCATGATCAACAGATAGGTCGGATGACTCGTCCTACGCTGGGTTTGCGGGTCGCGGAAACGGTCATGGACCCGGGAGTGTGAGCCGAAAAAAAGGTGAGGCCCGCTGATCTTTCGATCGGCGGGCCTCTAAAAAGCCGGCACTCACCTACTCTCGCCCATTGGGACTACCATCGGCCCCGAGGTCTTCACTACTGAGTTCGGAATGGGATCAGGTGTTGCCCCTCAGGTATATGCACCAGCCACAGCCGCGTCCGGCATCTCTGCCGAGCGCGACGCAATATTTGAATAGAGTGGGAATGCGACGAAAAAATCACGAGACCACACCGACGTACGGCGCATCGTTTGAACGTGAACACTGAATCCAGTTAAACGAAACTCGATACAGAAATTCAGCGATTCATCGATGCGACCAAGTCATCGACCGTTAGTACCAGTCAGCTGAGGACATCTCTGCCCTTACACCTCTGGCCTATCAACCTCGTCGTCTACGAGGGGTCTCTCGTCTCACGAAGAGACAGCCAAACGTTATCTTCAGGGGGGCTTCACGCTTAGATGCATTCAGCGTTTATCCTTTCGGTAGGTGGCTACCCTGCTATGCTCCTAGCGGAACAACAGAATCACTAGAGCTACCTACAACCCAATCCTCTCGTACTAAGGTTGTCTCCTGTCACGTTTGATACGCCCACGGCAGATAGGGACCGACCTGACTCACGTCGGTCTGAACCCAGCTCGCGTACCGCTTTAATTGGCGAACAGCCAAACCCTTGGGACCGCCTTCAGCCCCAGGATGCGATGGGCCGACATCGAGGTGCCA
>CAYXGR010000621.1:0-1712 GCA_964464525.1 uncultured Planctomycetaceae bacterium | reverse complement strand
TGTACTGGTTCAGCGTGAATTGGACAATCCGCCTATCGTGCTAAGCAACTCCCGGTCTGGTTTTGACCGGGAACGTTTTGAGCCATGCCTGCCTCCGGCGGGAGTGCTCGGCCTCGGCTCTGGAACTACCGGGGGCCGCCCCTTCCGTCCCGTCGCCTCGGCATCGCCCAGCCGGGGGTGAGGCGACGCCGAGGCGACGGAACTACAGGGGCTTGCGGACTTCCCTGTTTGATCGTGTAAAGACCACTCCGCCTGATTCGCAGAAGAAGCCTGACGACTCAGAGACCTGCCTGTCTGGTCATCACACGACCCCGATGCGCGCAACATCCGTTTGCACTCCGATGCGCCCGACAGCCTCCTGGCCTGGCGGCGCTGCTTACGCCCTTGGCGAGCGGCTGCGAGCTTTCGATCACGCTCGGCGTGGATCGCCTCGGCCCGGCCTTCGAGCTTGTCTCTCGGCGTCACGTAGCCGATGGCACTGTGCAAACGCTCTGTGTTGTACTGCGCCACAAACTCGGCGACAGCCCGCCGGGCATCGTCAAGCGTCGAGAGTGTCAGCGGCCGCACACATTCGGTCTTCAACGACTTGTGCCAGCGTTCGATCTTCCCATTGCTCTGCGGATAGTACGGCGACGTCCGAACGTGGGTCATGCCACTGACGCGAATGAACTCCTTGAAGTCTTTGGCAACAAACTGCGGACCATTATCCGAGATGATCCTCGGACTCACGCCGGGGAACGCTTCGCGCCCGCGCTGCAGGATGATTTCGATGTCCCGCTCCTTCATCGCTTCACGTATCTCCCAGTGCACGATGTATCGGCTGAAGCCGTCCAGGATGCTGCACAGGTAGTAAAACGTCCCGCAAACATTGATGTATGATACATCCACGTGCCAGTGCTCGTGCGGGCCGATCGGCTGATTAAAACCGGTTCCTTTCTTCGACGGTTTGCGATTCCATGACTCCATCAGGCCGGCATCTTTCAGTACCCGGTATACGCTGGCCGGGCTGACCGCCACGATGTCGGCATCCATCATCATGTAGGTCAGCCGGCGATAGCCCTCGATGGGATGTTGGGTGCGATAGGTCACGATGGCCTGCTTCTCCGAATCCTCGATCCAATGATCCCGCGGCACCTGGGCGTTGTGTTCGTTCACCTTGCCGTAGCGAGACTTCCACGTGTGATACTTGCTACGGCCGATGCCCAGCCAGCCGACCAGCCGATCGGCGGAAAGCTCCGTCCGCTTGGTCCAATGGGCTACGTAGTCAATCACCGCATCACGCACGTCCGGCTCCGCCCAGCCGCCGGTCAGATGTCGCCAAGACTTTTTTTTAGCGCGACGTGCGAGGCCATGATCTCGGCGATCACCTCATCCTTGCCCGCCAACTTTTGCTTCAGGGCCGACACCTTCTTGTCCATCTGACGCTTCTGCCGATCCGCCGTCACGCCCGCACGGCCTGGGTCGCCACCACGCTCGAACACGGCGGCTCCGCGATCGAAGAGCTCCTTCTGCCAGCGGTAGAACAGCGTCGGGTGGATCCCCACCTGATCGCACACGTCCGACACCGCCATCTTATCCACCAGATGACGCCGAAGAATCGCCATCTTCTCGTCACCCGTGAACTTCCTGCGTCCGTTCTTCATGGTCATTTCCTCCTCCGGGAAAAGCTAAACCCGGATCAGGGAATGTCCAATTCCGACTGAGGCAGCACA
>CAYXGR010000620.1:0-1722 GCA_964464525.1 uncultured Planctomycetaceae bacterium | reverse complement strand
ACTCCTTCCACTTGTTCCGGCGTGGCCCACGGCAGCGACCCGAGGAATTGACCGGTGATCGTGACCGCCGGATCGAGCGAATCCCCGGTCACATCGGTCCCCGTCAGCTTGGCCAGGCCGAAGTCCAGAACGTGCGGCTCACCCCGGTCATCCACCAGGATGTTACTCGGCTTGAGATCGCGATGGACAACACCCTGAAGATGCGCCGCGTTCACGGCATCACAGATCTTCACAAACAACTGGATGATCGCCTCTGTCGTGAGACCGCGATCATGGACATGGACGTCCAACGGGACGCCCGGGACATACTCCATCACGATGAACCGCCGGCCCCGGGCAGTTCCACCGTCGTGCAATCCTACAATGTTCGGGTGCCGGAGTTCGGCAAGGATACCGATCTCTCGTTCAAACCGAGCTTCCTCGACCGACCCGGCGGACGCCGGCTCTCGTATCGCCTTTATGGCCACTCGTTGCTTCGTCGATTCGCGACAGGCTTCATAGACCACACCCTGTCCGCCCCGCTTGATCTCTCGTACCAGCTCGTAGCCGGGTATCGCATCAAAGGGCAAATCAGGGGTGCCCGGCCTGCCGACCTTTTCGGCGTGTCGAACCTGGCGCTGGGCGTAGTCGACGAGGGCCTGTACCCGGTCCGAACGACTGCCCGACTTATCGAAGCGATTGGGATTCATGACATCGTACACAACAGGTTAAGCGTAGATTTCTCGCCATCTTCACGAAATCTCGCCGTAGAATTGGGATTTGTTCAGAAGCTCGGCAAGGCGGGCGTGGGCACGCGCCTTGAGCATATGAACCGCCGCAATGGAGCGCTCCAGCGATTCGGCGACCGCTTGCGCCGGCAGACCCTCCAGATCGTACAATTGCACCACGGTCTTATAGTCCGGAGGCAGTTTCGAGATCGCCTCCGACAGGAGCGTTCGGCCCTCCGTGCGTCGGATGTGGCGGCTGGGTGTGGAACCGGGGCCGACGAGGCGGGATAGCAAGTTCGCGTACGACTCGTCGCTGAGAGGTCTGATTCGCTTATTCGGGGGCGGCCGCTTCGCGCTCTGCTCCAGTCGAACGGCGTCTTTCACATTATTCAGCGCGATCTGCGTCAGCCACGCGAGAAATGAGCCCGGCCCCCGGCGGACAAACTGGCTGATCCGCAGGAATGCCTCCACGTACGTCACCTGGACGACATCGTCCATGTCCACGAGGGATCCGTTCAGCCGGCCGATCTCCGGCTTGATTCTGGATCGGAGTTGTGGGTCGTAATGGCAGAGCAGCCGGTTGAGCGCATCGGCGTCCCCGGCGACCGCCTGCAAGGTCAAGCTCTCCTCTGCCAACTGCATCCCACCGTCTCCACCCCTGCCTCTGTCCCTGCCTATCGCCTTTTACCATGGTATCTGAACGTCTAATTTTTTTCAAATTAAGGTGCTGCGCGGGCGATTTCCCAACGCTCAAGCCGCATTTCTCACCGATTGATCAGAGCCAAGACCGTAGATCAGAGCCGCGACCGTAAGGGAGCGGTGGGGTAACGACTCACTGCGATCGTGAGGTCGTCATGGCTTCGGCAAAGCGTCATGATCCAGATGTCGTGTAATCGTTCGGAGAGGGTGTGCGTTTACCGCTCCCTTACGGTCGCGGCTCTTATGGAAGCGGCCCTGATGGTCGCGGCCCTGCATCAACGGCACATGTGCCCCGTCTAAGGCGCCAGGACCCCAA
>CAYXGR010000619.1:0-1724 GCA_964464525.1 uncultured Planctomycetaceae bacterium | reverse complement strand
ACTGTGGCACCGGTTTCCAACCGGTGCGAATATCCTCAATCCGCATCCCCAAGTCGAAATCTGAAATCTGCAAAGCCCGACAGTATAAAGGACTTGTATACGCTGCATCAAGGCATGATTATTGAAAAAAGATGAGATGATTGCCGAAAATCACAGCCATAAAAGAATCTGGTCACTCAATCCAAACCCTATTGGAGTCTCGGCGCGCCGGGGTGGGTTTGATCAAGCCCGGGCGATGACCGCTTCCTTACGGGCGCGGCTCTGATAGGCGCGGCTCTGATGGAGGCTCCACAAGGTGCATCAGCAGCGCGTTCGTCGCCCCTTCCTGCTCCAGCCGCGTCCCCGCCACGACAACGATCAATTCGCCCGCCTCGGCGAGCCCCCGCGATGTCAACGCCCCGTCCAGACCGGCCAGCATCGCGGTGATCTGCCCCTCCTGTTCCATCTGCAACGGGATCACCCCGTAGAACATCGACATTCGACGGCAAACACGCTCATCCGGCGACAATCCCGCCACCGGAACGCTCAACCGCGTCTTGCTCAGCAACCGGGCGGTGTTTCCCGTTTCCGTCCAGACCGCCACCAGCTTCGCGCCCAACTCCCGTGCCAGCAGGCTCGCCCCGTGGGCAACCGCCGTCGTCACCCGCCGCAGGGTTCGGCCGGGATCGACCCGAGCCGACTCTTGACGTGACCGGAGGTAGGCCTCCGTGTGTTTCGCGATTCGATTCAGCATCGTAACGCTTTCCACCGGATAGTTGCCAACCGACGTCTCCGCGCTGAGCATGACGCAATCGGCCCGATCCAGAATCGCATTGGCCACGTCGCTGACCTCTGCCCGCGTTGCCGTCGGCGAAGAGACCATCGACTGGAGCATCTGAGTCGCCACGATCACCGGTTTCGCGGCATTCTGGCACGCCTGGACGATCCGTTTCTGCAGAATCGGCACCTGGGCCAGATCCATCTCCACACCCAGATCCCCCCGGGCTACCAGGATCACATCCGACTGCTCAATGATCGCATCGAGGTGTTCGATCGCCTGAACCGTCTCGATTTTGGCGACGATCGGGCAATCCGAATCCCGCAGCGGCATGAGTTCGCGCAGTTCCTTCAGATCATCCGGGCTGCGTACGAACGACAACGCAATGTAGTCCAGACCGTTCCCCAGCGCCCAGGCCAGATCCTCCCGATCCTTCTCCGTCAATGCCGACATGCCCAGATCGCTGTCCGGCATGTTCAACCCCTTGCGGGTGCGGATCATGCCCCCGACTTCGCATTGGCAGATGAGTCGATCCTCTCGGGCTTCAGCAACCCGCAATTGGATCAGCCCGTCATCAATCAGAATACGATGGCCCGGTCCGACCTCGTGGATCAGCTCTGGTCGATTTGTGGAAATGCGCTCGGCCGTTCCAACGAGATGGTCCGCGACGATCTCGATCCGATCGCCCTTGGATATCTCGAAGCCTTCGTCCTCGACGGGATCGACCCGAATCTTCGGCCCGCACAAGTCGCCCATGACCGCGGCGGTTGATCCGTGATCCCGACACACCTTCCGCACCCGTTCATAGGTTCTGGCATGCTGCTCCAGTGTGCCGTGGGAGAAGTTCAGCCGAAAGATATCGACGCCGGCATCGAGCAGCGTACCAATCATGTGCTCAGAATCAGAGGCCGGCCCGAGTGTGGCAACGATCTTGGTCTGGATCATGTGAGAATCATCGACCGATCAG
>CAYXGR010000618.1:0-1725 GCA_964464525.1 uncultured Planctomycetaceae bacterium | reverse complement strand
AGCGCCGCCCTGGGTTGGCAACCCCCTCCGTGCTCAGCCCTGAAGGGGCGGTACAACCCCTCCGTTTCACAAGGCCATGATGAACCAGGAATCCTGCATGCTCCCCCTTCGCGCAACTCGAACCCCGGAACTTTTCACAATCAAACCTGCTCTGACCGGTAACACCCCGACGGGATCATTGAAGAATCGCCGCTTTCGGGTACAATAGAGCAAGCCGGGTTCGGGAATAACGCGGCACGTGTCAATCGTTCTCCAGTTCGGAGGCGGGCCTTGAAATTGATAGGGTTGAGTAATCCGACGCGGAATCGCGGACGGTACACATCGGTGCTTTTGTCATCTGCCTGTCTGTCGATGTTTTTTCTATCGATCGGTTGCGCATCGAGCCATCGTCCGAGCCCCTACGCGGCCTTCGATATGATGGCCCAACGCTCTTTGGCCGATGATGCCGACTATGTGAAGCGCCATCTCGCCCCGGAACTCGTTGTGCTGATGAATGAAGACGGCTCTGAGACCGCCGATCTCGATCCGCACCTGCGGTCCCTGATGAATCGCCTGCAACGCTTCAAGTGTCTTGATCCGACGCTGCGGGTGGATGGCGACGAGACAGTAATCGAGGTCTTCGGCACCGATCCGGATTCGGCATCGGGCAGCCTGTTGCGTTGCCGATACCGGCTTCTCTACGACGACGAACGGGGCTGGCTGCTGGCCAGCCGATCCTTTGACGATCAGCCGTTCGTCCATTTTGACGAAAAGGGATCCTGATGAGATGATCAGAGCCGCAACCACGGGGAGCATCGGCGTCTCGCCAGTCCAAACGGAGAACATGGGCCTCTGGCCCCGTCTCAAACACGCTCTGATGAATTGAAAACTGAAGTAACGGCATTCGCGCCTGGGGGAGGGGAAACGCGATGAAGCAAATAGTCATTTTACTGGGCCTCGCAATCGGCCTCGCACTCACCGGCTGTGCCGATCCGAAGGAGCAGTTCGGCCGCACCTGGTATATCGACGGAGCGGGCAATTGGGGCTTCGGCACACTCGACGTCCCGATGGGCCTCGAGGATCGCGGCTACAAGGGACTCGTCTCCAACCACCGCTGGTCTCTCACCTTCAACCCCCTCCTGGACCAGACCTTTCGATTCATCGCCAGAGGCTCCGGTCACAGCCTCGGCCAGGTCATCACCGACTATCTGGAGCGGAACCCGGACGCTGAAGCGAACATCATCGCCCTCTCCGCCGGCACCGGTGTCGGCGTCTGGGCCATCGAAAATGTGAAGCCCCCGTACAAGGTCAACAACCTCGTCCTCCTCGGCTCCAGCCTCTCCAGCAAGTACAACATGCGCAAGGCCCTCGCCCACATGAAGGGCGATGTGTACGTTTACTACACCCGGACCGACCCGGTCCTCCAGGGCCCGGTCCGCGTTCTCGGCACGATCGACGGAACCTTTGACGATTCCGCCGGTCTCGTCGGCCTCCACGGCCCCGGCGAGGAGAGCGGTCGCATCAAGAACATCGCCCGATCGGCCAGGTTTGCCCGACTGGGCTGGACCGGCGGCCACGCCGACTGCGTCAATCGCCGCTTCGTCGCCGGCGAGTTGTACAAGCGTATCATCCCCCACGCCGACAAACAGAAAGAAAAGACCCACGTAGCCAACACCAATCAGGCCACGGGGAACCCCCCCCCACAATACGACGCCAAACTCTGGGCCTCAGCCGGCCTGCCCTGAG
>CAYXGR010000617.1:0-1733 GCA_964464525.1 uncultured Planctomycetaceae bacterium | reverse complement strand
GCATGCTTACCCGTCCCGATACGGCCGGGACGTGTAAGCATGGCACCCGGCTCACTTCGATGGCACTCTGCTCACCTCGATTGCACCCTACTCACTTCGATGGCACCCTGCTCACCTCGATGGCACCCTGCTCACCTCGCCCGGCTCTGGCATAGGTGGTATAATCCACGCTTTCGTAGAGTCGATCTCCATCATCATCGCAGGAGTACCGCCCTTGGACATGCCGACTGTTTCATTTGTCTCGCTAGGCTGCCCGAAAAACCTCGTCGATTCCGAGAAGATGCTCGGCCTGTTGGCGGAGGCGGGCTGCGCGATCGTCGGCGATGGAGAGGCCGACGTCATGGTCGTCAACACCTGCGGCTTTCTCGCCGAGTCGCGAAACGAGGCGCTCGAAATCCTGCGCGAGGCCGCCAATCGAAAACGCAACAAAGAGATCGGCCGTCTCGTCGTGGCCGGTTGCCTGGTTCAACGGGATGGTCGCGGTCTGCTGAAGGAAGTGCCCGAGATCGACGCGCTGCTCGGCGTCCACAATCGGCGGGACATCATCCGGGCAGTCACGGAAACGATGCCCGGCGAGATGCGTCGTACCGATGCGGAATCCGTTCCGCCGGCGGACGATCACGACGGGCGTCTCCTCTTTCTCGGCGAATACCATGACGGCTCGTGGATCGATGCGAACCGCTCCGATCAGGTCCGCCTGCGGCTCACGCCGAGCCACACCGCCTATCTGCGCGTCGGCGAAGGCTGCGATCAGAAGTGCACGTTCTGCACGATCCCGTCGATCCGCGGCCCGATGCACTGTAAGACAATCGACGAGATCATGGCCGAGGCGCGGGAACTGATCGCCGACGGCGCCGTCGAGATCAACCTCATCGGTCAGGACACGACGAGCTTCGGCCGCGACATCGGCTACGAGCCCGGTCTCGCGGGCCTGCTGCGCACGTTGAACACGCTCAACGGCGTCACCTGGCTCCGGCTCATGTACGCCTACCCGTCCGATTTCACCGACGAGATGATCGACGCGATCGCCGACTGCGAAAGAATCGCGAACTATATCGACATCCCGCTACAACACATCAACGACCGCGTCCTGCGGGCGATGCATCGCCGCGTCACGCGAAAACAGACGGAATCCCTGCTTTCTCGGCTTCGCGATCGAATCCCCGGCGTCACGATCCGCACCACCTTCATCTCCGGCTTTCCCGGCGAGACCGACGCGGAGCACGCCGAACTACGCTCCTTCATAGAGGACTTCGGCTTCGACATGCTCGGCGTCTTTCCCTATTCCAGCGAGCCGGGCACCCCCGCCCATTCGATGAAAAACCCAATTCCCGCCGACGTGATCGAGACCCGTGTCGAGGATCTGATGCTCACCCAGCAGGCGGTCGCGTTCCGCAAGGCGGCCGCGCGGAAGGGCGAGCAATTTCGCGTGATGATTGACGATTACGGTGAGAACGGTGTCTATCCCGCCCGCCACGAGGGTCAGGCCCCGGATATAGACAGCCTGGTCCATGTCCACGGCGGTGAGTACGATCCGGGCGATTTTACGACCGTCCTCTGTACGGGCAGCCGGGACTACGACCTGCTCGCCCGACCGGCGGATGCGACGCTTCCGATTTTACATTGACCGTGGGTGACCTGGAGGGCTTGGATAGAATTGAATGGTTAATCCTCATCCTTTCTTTTGAGACGGGATGGGGCATCCTTTGCGCCTGCTCGCCATGCCCGCGCTT
>CAYXGR010000616.1:0-1746 GCA_964464525.1 uncultured Planctomycetaceae bacterium | reverse complement strand
GGATGGGTCATCAGCCCCATCTGTTGATCATGCGGATCAGCGAATCCGAGCCCCGTATCCGAGCCCCGAGCGCAAGCGAGTGGGTCCGATGGTCAACGTCCTACTCCAGCAAGAACCCCACATTGACGCGCCGGAGTTCTGAAGATAACCCGCGTACAGTGTCATGGACCCGGATTGAGTTCCTCCCTCATCACGGCCCGGGCTTTGGGGTGGATAGAGGGGTGGAGGAGCATTTCTCGGGCCAGTTTGTCGTTTCCGGCGGCCTGGCACAATCGACCCACGAGGTAGTACAGGTTTTGATCCCGCCGATGGGTTTCACGTTCCTGAATCTTGCCAAGACGGGCGGCCGACAGGGTAATGCGATCGATGTCTCCGGTTCGCATTGCAGCCGCCAGATTGTTGCGAGCGGTCTTCACAGGCGGGGGATCGGTCACGGAGAGGGCCCAGAGTGATGCCGGTACGACGAGACAGAAGAGCACCGCAAGCGTCGGCCGTTTCCATTCGAATAGAGCGATCGGGCGATTCGGATCGGACTCGAATTGCGCCGGACCGGCATGGAGCCTTGACGGCTTCGGCAGCGGCGTGAGGATCAGCCAGAAGAGGATCGGCAGGGCGATGAGATGGCCCTTGGCGAGAAGTGTTCCGATCACGTAACGCGCTTGACCGGCACCGAGGTAGGGCGAGGCGATGGCGAAGATGTGCATGACGACGAGGAACCAGAGCAGTGTACAGCCGATCAGAAGTGTAAGGAGGCGCTGGGGCCGGCTGCGCCAGGAGGAGGCGAGAACGAGACCGACGAAGAGCTGCATCGGAGGAGAAAGCCAGAAATAGTCCAGAGTCTCAACGATCAGATAGGGGGCGGGCATTCCGACGAGGCGATGGAGGAGCCGGGCCGCGTCGATGGAGATAGGCGCGATCCATCCGTGTGACACCCACCAGACCAGCGTTGCCCCGAGAGTATATATAAAGACATGGGTAGCGTATCGTCTCATCGGGCTCGGTTCGCCGGGAGTGTGTCGGTCGCTCCGTGGTCGATCGTGCGAGGATGACGACGTGCCGGATCGTCGTTGCGGAATGCCAATAGCAGCCAGCAAAGCCACAGCGGCAGAACCACGAAGAGCGGAAACAGGTGGGTCAATGCGTCGTGTGCGGGATCGAACCAATCCGGCCGAAGACCGGCCACGAGTATCAGTCCCGCGATGCGTAGGATGTTCAGAAGGCCCACGCCGACGAAACCGACCAACAAGCCTATGATCGTCCTTATTCTGTCGCAGGGAAATGCGACGACGCCAGCGCAAAAGATACCGACGGCCTCGATGCCGGTGCATTCGGGGGTGACCTGAAGGACGAGGAACCCGACCCGAATGTCCGATTGATTAATGCTGGAATCTAGACCCAACAGGCTCGACAATCGGTGGCCCGCCTCGGCGACGAGGGTGCGATAGCCTTGGACCCCGTCGGTTTGCATCAGGTAGTATTCCAGGCCGATCCCGGCGGCGGCGATGAGGACGAAGATGCAGATGAAGCGGGCGACCGCAGGGCCGGAGTGGGTTATCGGAGTCGGGCGTGGGTTTGGCGATGTGGATGGTTTTCGTCGCCTGCCGGATCGTTTTCGGGACATGAAAGCCACTCAATAGGGGCGAAAGGGACGGTGGGATCGGGCATGCCAGCGTGGAAGCTCGCCCGATCGCGTTGAATCAATTGTATCGGATCGCCCTCGGGCGCGTCGAGGGATGTTGACACTAA
>CAYXGR010000615.1:0-1749 GCA_964464525.1 uncultured Planctomycetaceae bacterium | reverse complement strand
GCATGCCCAAGCAACGGGGTGGCATGCCCAAGCGAAGCGCGGGCATGGCGACCATGTGGCATCTCCCGGATCGAGTCTCGTAGGGTGGGCATTGCCCACCATTCACCTCATGCACCCCTACCGCCTGCTGCCAACCGTCAACTGCACAACCCCCGGCTCCGGCGTCGCCTGATCCGTCTTGACAAACACATCATCGTACTGCCCCTCGAGATAATCCCGCCGGGGCCCCGACTGGATGTGGTCCCAAGGCAGCACCTCCGTATACCCCCGCTCACGATGGGCATACCAGTCCGGATCGACCCCCGCCCCATCAAAGGCCCGCAACCAAACCCCGAAATCGAAACATTCGTCCCACCCATCAAACCGGGCACCCAGCCGATAGGCCCGCTCCACAACCCCGCACAACCGGCGATCCCCCCGCGACAAAACGCCCTCGAGAATAGAACGCTGAGGATCATGCGTCCGAACGCGAACAGACTTCCCCCGCCCCCCGCGCGAACAATCCGCCAGAATCCGCCGAGCCTCCTCAAAATATTCAACCCGCCGCTGCGCCGCCCACTGAAACGGCGTATAGGGCTTCGGCACCAGCCACCCCACGCTCGCATTCACCTGCGCCGGCCCCTTGCCCATCCGCCGCCGCACCTCGGACATCTCCCGCGATAGCTCATAGATCCCCCGAATATCGTCTTCCGTCTCACCGGGGAAGCCCACCATAAAATACGACTTGATCCGCCGCCAGCCCGCCTTGTACACCTCCGCGAGGCCGTCCATCAAATCGCCATCCGTCACCTTCTTGCGGATCGCCGCCCGCATCCGGTCCCGCGCCGCCTCGACCGCGATCGTCAACCCGCTCTTCCGCACACTGTTGGCCATCCACGGAATGTTCTGAAGCATCTTGTCCACCCGCAGCGACGGCATCGAGATGTTCACCCGATGCTCGGCGAATCGCGCGTTCACCTGCGCCGCCAGCTCCTTCAGGTGCGGATAATCCGCCGTCGACAGGCTCAACAACCCCAACTCATCATGACCCGTCGCGGCAAACTGCGCTTCGGCAATCTCCAAAATCCGCTCAACCGACCGCACCCCCACCGGTCGCTTCGTATAGCCCGCATGACAAAACCGGCACCGCTGCGGGCAACCGCGCATCACCTCGATCGCCATCCGGTCATGCACCACCTCCACAAAGGGAATAATCGGCCGAACCGGAAACGGAGCATGCTCAAAGTCGCCGGTCTGGCAGCGCTCGATCCGATCGGGCAGCCCGGCAATCCTCGGACGGACCGCCTCGATCGTGCCATCCGCCAGATAGGTCACATCGTAGAGCGACGGCGCATAGATCCACGGAAACGCCTTCGCCAGGATCTCGATCATCTCGCGTCGCCGAACGCCCTCGGCCTTGAGCCGTTTGTATAGATCCAGAATCGCCGCCATCGAATCCTCGCCATCCCCGATCACGACAAGGTCGAGGAAGTCGGCGACCGGCTCCGGGTTGTCTGCCTGCGGCCCGCCGGCGATCACCAGCGGGTGCGAGTCGTCCCGATCACGAGAGCGCAACGGGATCCCCGCCAGATCCAGCATCGCCAGCAGATTCGTAAAACCCAGTTCGTATTGAAGGGAGAACGCGAGAAAATCAGCGTCGGCGACGGGCTGCCGCGTGTCCCAGGTAAACAGGGAAAGCCGCTCCCGCCTCAGGATCGCCTCGGCGTCGGTCCACGGCATATAGGTCCGCTCCGCACAGACCCCCGGCGT
>CAYXGR010000614.1:0-1754 GCA_964464525.1 uncultured Planctomycetaceae bacterium | reverse complement strand
ACCCGACTCGCTAGGCTTGGGCATGCCACCCGACTCACCAGGCTTGGGCGCCATTCGACTCACTACGCTTGGGCATGCCATCCGGTCGATTGATTGGAGCTCGACTTTAATCGTCGCCTTGATCGGCCTCTTCCTTGCCGGTGGCGACGACGGTCTTCGGGGGGCCGATCTCCGTTGACGGTTTCCCACTCTTTACATCGGAGGTATTGGCGAGACGGTTCGGAGTATTTGGGCGGTTCGAAGAATCGTCGGGGATTATAGCCGTGCTGCGACCGGCGGGCCGGGGTGTCAGGTCTGTCAGGCTGGAGGCGACGGCGATGGGGATGCGTGCGGCGGTGCTGAACTGCTGGCCCGACACGCGGACGCCCACGAGGCGGCCGAGAAAGGAATCGGCGTTGTCGATCACGTTTCGTGGCAATTCGACATAGGCGATGGTGGTCAGGCGCTTGGGATCGACCAATCGGAATCGCCGCTTTTCAGGGGCGAAGGCATAGCTCTTTCGCAACTCTCCCTGGAGGTCGAACTTAACCCGCGTCCTTTCCTCGGCGCGAGCTCGGGCGATCTTCAATCGATCGGCCCTCATTTTTGATCGGAAAGCGTCGAGGTCTTCGCCATCGGTTTTGAGCTGTGCGGTGGCTCGGCGGATGCGGCTGAGGTTTTTCAACTGTTCGATGCGGATGGCGGCGTACTGCGAGGGGATCCGCTCGTCTTTCTGATTGGCGATTTCGGTGTAGCGCTGGATCAGCGGATCGAGCTTTCGATCCTTGAGCGGGAGACGCATGGTCGCTTGAAAGTCGGTTTCGATCGCCGTGAGCAGGGCCTGGAAGCGACCGCTCGGGCGTACCGGCGATGCTGCGGGGGCATGGGTGGCTTTGGCCGTCTTGTCTAATTTGAGATTGCCCGAGGCGGTGACGTTTCTCTGGAGGGATTGGATCGTGGGATCGATCGTGATCGGGGGTCCGTCCGTGAGATCTTTTCGCGGCTGCGCGCCGGGGGCCGATCTGCGCGTCTGCGTGAGCGGGCCGGTGTTCGGTGTGCGGTTTGCCGGGGTCCGGTTCTTGTTCAACGGCCGGGTGATTCCGGTTCGCGTTCTCGTCGACGATGTGGGGACGCGGCCGGCGTATCGCTCCGCGAGGCCCGTCCGGAGATGTTTGGGGACGCGTTTGATGTAGTCCTTGGAGATGTGGAGGTAGGCGCCGCGCGGCGGGGTGATTTTGTAGAAGCCGTCGGCCTCGCCGATGATCTCGACGCGTGCGGCCTTGTTGAGCGTCATCTGGGTGCTGCTCTTTCGGGTGACCAGTTGGCTGCCGGCGCGGACGAAGACGCCGTCGCGCTTGACGATGCCGTGGCGGGTTCCGGGGGAGCGCTCGACGTCGGACATGTCGATGTAGCTGAAGCTGTTCGGCGGCGGGGCGATTCGATACCAGCCGAGCTTCTCACCGAAGACGAGGACATGGTCGCCGGTGTGGAGCTTGGTCGTCGGGTAGAAATCGAGACCGGCGCCGCTGCGGACGCGGACGTTGGTGCCGGTGAGTTCTCCCTCCCAGGGGGTGTCGGGTGAATCGGTTCGAGCCTGTCCCCAAACTCCGCCGGCAAAAAGTAATGGCAGGAGCCATACCGCGATCGTGATCCGACTTGTAATGAGCATTGGACAACCTCCCTGTATCACGCGCGGGGGCGCGCGTTGTTGAGTGAATGCGAGTTTGTGAATCCGGGGATAAAAGCTATGACGGTCAACGGGTTGTGTCAACAAA
>CAYXGR010000613.1:0-1757 GCA_964464525.1 uncultured Planctomycetaceae bacterium | reverse complement strand
AACCTGCCTTTGCTTGCGCGCCAGGCCGTCCAATTCATGAGCTGAGTCGGTGGCCGGCCGATCGGGCCTGCGCGGATCTCCAATTACAATTCGCAAACGATCTTCCTATCGAGTCATCTATTTGATACAATTGCGGTACGAAATGTGAAATACACTTGAACGGTCGATCTTTCAAGGTGAGCCCCTTTGGCCGCTCCATTCACATGCCGGGTGACCGAACTGCTCTTCGCCGTCGAGCGTGGGGATGCCGCCGCGCGCGAACGGCTCTGGTCCACCCTCTACGACGAACTGCACGCCGTCGCCCGCCACCAGATGGCCGCCGAAGCCCCCGGACGCACCCTTCAGCCGACCGCATTGGTACACGAGGCCTATCTTCGACTGTTTGGTCGAAACGGTGCCCACTTCGCGAATCGCAAACATTTTTTCACGGCTGCCGCCCGAGTCATGCGCTGCATTCGCCTGGATGACGCACGAAGACGCAAACGGCTGAAGCGCGGCGGCCCGGGGATCCATCCGGATCATCCTTCCCCTTCGGAATTGGGGGATGCATCCACACCGGGCCTCCATCCTAGCGTGTTGGACAGGCCCGCAGCGCGGCGTGTTTACGAGCCCCCCGTCGTATTCGATCAGGATCCGGCCGAGATGCTGGCGCTCGACGAATCGCTGGTTCGGCTGGAGCGGGAGGATCCCCGGCGAGCCGAGGTCGTCAACCTGCGGTACTTCGCGGGATTGACCATCGATCAGTCGGCCGAGGCGTTGGGTCGGTCGCCCCGCTCGGTTGACAGTGACTGGCGCCTCGCCAGGGCATGGCTGTTCCGGGCGATGGGGGGAGAAGAATAGCGAATAGCGAAAGAGGAGCCGCGGACTTTCCCGGCGCGCCGGGATGCGGCCACCCGAAAACCCTGTGTTTCCTAAGATCGACCAACGGATCGACGCGTTATGAAGGTTCGCTCACAAGATCATATTCAGACCGTCTTCACTCAGGCACTTGCCCGGCCATCGGAAGAACGCGCCGCGTTTCTCGACGTGGCCTGCGAAGGCGATGCCGCGTTGCGTGCGGAGGTCGAGTCGCTCCTGAAGTCCGACAGCGCCGCCCCGACGGAGTTTCTTCAACCGCCCGATCCCGATGTCCACGGATCTGGAATGGCCGTGGACCCGAACGCCCTGATCGGCCAGAGGCTCGGCCGTTATACCATCGAGTCTGTCATCGATCGCGGCGGGATGGGCACGGTCTATCTCGCGCGGCAGGACAGGCCCCGGCGGCCCGTTGCTCTGAAGGTGCTCGGCATGGGGCTGGCCTCGCGATCGGCCCTGCGGCGGTTTGAGTATGAATCGCAGATCCTCGCCCACCTTCGCCATCCGAACATCGCCCAGGTCTATGAGGCGGGCATCCACTCACCCGATCCGACCCCCGACCCCCAGCCCCCGATCGGCGCCATCCCCTACTTCGCCATGGAATTCGTCCCCGACGCCCGGTCGCTCACGACCTATGCCGAGGACCACGGTCTGTCCACCCGCGACCGGCTTGATCTCTTTGCCGACGTCTGCGACGCGGTCCACTACGGTCACCAGAAGGGCGTCATTCACCGTGACCTGAAGCCCGCCAACATCCTCGTCTCGAACGAGAATCCGACCGACAAGCCGTCCGACAGGCCGCGGGCTTCGATCAAGATCATCGACTTCGGCGTCGCCCGCTCGACCGATGCCGACATCGCCATCACCACCATGCACACCGACGTCGGCCAGCTCATCGGCAC
>CAYXGR010000612.1:0-1762 GCA_964464525.1 uncultured Planctomycetaceae bacterium | reverse complement strand
GAAACTCCGCGAGGCGAAACTCTGGCGATTCACCTTCCATCCATCGAACAAGTCCGCAAGCTAAGTGGTCTGGGAAAGACTGTCCCGGTCTTCCGCCGGTTGTTGGCGGATCAGTTGACGCCGGTGAGCGTCTTTCACCGCCTCTCACAAGATGCCGACCATGCCTTTCTGCTGGAAAGCGTCGTTGGCGGTGAGCAGATCGCCCGTTTCAGCTTTGTGGCCGCCCGACCGGCGGCCGTCTTTCGCGTCCGGGACAGTGTGGCCCGGGTCGAACGGCGGGATGGCCCGACGGACGAACAATCCAACCCGGCCGATCCCCTGGCGGAGTTGAAACGGGCCACCGAGGCCTTTCAGGCCGTGCCCCGCGAGGCACTTGGGGCGGGGCTCCTTCCCTTGCCCCGCTTCACCGGCGGCGCCGTCGGCTATGCCGCCTACGACACCATTCGCTACTACGAAAACCTCCCGCATCCTCCGTCCGATGACCGGTCGCTCGATGATCTCTCCTTCGGCATCTACGACGAGATGATCATCTTCGATCATGTGAACAAGACCCTTCTCGTCGTCGCCCATGCCCGGCTGGACGTTGCGGATATCAACGCTTCCTACAAAGACGCCTGTCAACGTATTGATCGGCTTGTAGATACACTGAACCAACCCACCGCGGACATGCCCAGCGACTTCGATCTCGATCCGCCGGCGATTCCGGCGCATTCAAGCACTTTCACGCAGAGCGATTTCGAGGCGGCCGTCCGACGGTCCATCGACTTCATCAACGCCGGCGACATCTTTCAGGTCGTCCTCAGCCAGCGCCTCCGCGTTACCTTCGACTCGGACCCCTTCGACATCTACCGTGCCCTGCGGGTGGTCAATCCGTCCCCGTTCATGTTCTACCTGAAGAACCCCCGCTGCATTCTCGTCGGCGCCAGCCCGGAAATCCTCTGCCGCGTGGAGGATGGCATCGTCACCAACCGGCCCCTCGCCGGCACCCGCCCACGCGGGGCGACGCCCGCCGAAGACAAGGCACTCGAGGCACAGTTACTCGCCGACGCCAAGGATCGTGCCGAGCACATCATGCTCGTGGATCTCGGGCGAAATGATGTCGGCCGCGTCGCCGAACCGGGCAGCGTGCGGCTCAGTGATCTGATGTCCGTCGAACGCTACAGCCACGTCATGCACATCAGCAGTAACGTGACCGGCACACTTGCGAAAAACCTCTCGGCTGTCGATGCCCTTCGGGCTGCCCTGCCGGTCGGCACCGTCAGTGGTGCGCCGAAGATACGGGCGATGCAGATTATCGACGAGCTCGAACCCATCCGCCGCGGTCCCTACGGTGGCGCGGTCGGCTACCTCGACTTCGCGGGCAACATGGACACCTGCATCGCGCTGCGGACGATGGTGATCACTCCGAATCCGTCGGCGTCGGGCTGGACCATCGACATCCAGGCCGGCGCGGGGATCGTCGCCGACAGCCAGCCGGCAGCCGAATACGAGGAAACCCTCAACAAGGCCAAGGCCCTGCTCTCGGCCATCGCTATCGCCGGGCAAAAGTAGACATCAACTTTCAGGGTTCATACCCATCGGGTTTATGACACAATCGGCGGTTGTCGTTCGGAGCTATTCCAGTGGACAGTGGCGAGTAGCGAGTGGCCAGTAGAGAGTAGCCTCCTATCAGGAAGCCCCGTGAACGGGGCTTCTGAGACCGTCCGCAGTGATTGAGTCATGAAAGCCCGGCTGAAGCCGGCTGAGTGGAATCAGGAAAGGA
>CAYXGR010000611.1:0-1765 GCA_964464525.1 uncultured Planctomycetaceae bacterium | reverse complement strand
GATCGTGTTGCATTCGCCACGCCTCAGGACCACAATCCGGACCTCATGGCCCGGCTCCCTCGCCAGTTATCCCGTATCCAAATCCTACGCTACGGCGTCCTCGCCGGTTCATTGCTGCTGGCCGGGGTGCTGCTGGCCGGACCGCTCTGGGTCGAGCCCATCCATTCCAGCGGTGTGCCGTATCACCAGCTCAACCAACCGGATCACGCTGAGTTCGCATCCGAATACGTCTCCGAGCGCGTCCCGCAGGCCGCACTGGCTGTCTTTGTGCTGTGCATGGCCCTGTGGCTCACGAACCTGATCCCGCTCGCTTCGACCGGGCTGCTGGCGGTCGCTCTACTTCCGCTATTGGGCATAGTCTCGCCGAAGCAGGCCTTCGCCTACTTCGGCAACAGCGCTGTCTTTTTCATCCTCAGCGTCTTTCTGTTGGCCGCGGCGATGATTCGCACCGGGCTGTCCAAACGCCTGACTCTACTCCTGTTGCAACGCTTCGATCGCCGGCCCGGTCTGCTTGTCGCCGGCGTCATCTGTTCTGCCGCATTCATGGCCCTGTGGATACCGGCCCACGCGGTCGCGGCGATGATGTTCCCCATTATCCTGGAGATTGCCGACAGCCTCGGTCTGGAGAAGAATCGGAGTGGCTATGCCAAAACCTTGTTCTTCGGCCTCGCCTGGGGTGCGATGATCGGGGGGTGCGGCACCTTTCTCGGCGGCGCCAGGACGCCGTTGGCCGTCGAACTGCTCCGTGATACCTATCGATCAACCTCCGGCGAGGCACTGTACGCCGTCAGCTTCCCGGCGTGGATGTTGATGTCTATGCCAATGGTGATCGTGCTGACGGCGGTCGCCGTGATAATCCTGCTTCGCTTCGTTCCCTCGGAGATGACCGACATCACGCCCGCGACTCGGATGCTCAACCGGCGCGTTGCAGAACTCGGTCCCCTGTCTGCCCGTGAAAGGCGCCTGGCGATCCTGGGGATACTCACGATCTTCTGCTGGATCGGGTTGGGGACACGCATCGATATTGCTGTCATCGCCATTCTCTCGGCGGTCGCGCTTTCGGCTCTGCGCATCGTCGGATGGCGGGAGACGCAGCAGTATGTGAATTGGGGCGTGGTGGTGATGTATGGGGGGGCGGTGGCGCTCGGCGCGGCATTGAAAGAAACACACGCCCTGCTCTGGCTCGTGCAGGAGGTCGTGCCGTCTTCGGACATCCATCCGCTGTGGCTTCTGATCGTCATGGCCGGGCTCTCGGTGGTGCTCAGTTCGGCAATCAGCAACGCGGCGGCGGTGGCGGTGCTGCTCCCCGTCGGTTTTGCACTGTGTGAGGTCTGCCAACCGGCGGTGCATCCGTTGGCGATGACCTATGCCGTCGCCCTGTCGTCCGGGATCGCGTTTGTGCTGCCGATCAGTTCGCCACCGTTGGCCATTTGTCATGCATCGGGCTACTACGGATTGCGGGAGGTGCCGAAATTGGGAGTTCCCCTCACGCTGGTCGCACTGGCGATCATGATCTGTCTTATGGTGTTCTATTGGCCGCTGGTGGGCGTGCCGATCACGCTGCCATGAGCAGGCATAGGCGCGAGAATGAGCGGCTTCTAGCGGGTGAATGGACATTTGTTTTTTTGGGTTTATCGGGAGGATTTGCTTTGGAGCGTGGCTATGCGGGGTGTGTGATTCTTTGGAATCGTTCCGCGACACCCAGCCCGCATTTCTCACCAATGAATCAGAGCCGCGACCGTAAGGGAGCGGTGGGTATGGACTC
>CAYXGR010000610.1:0-1766 GCA_964464525.1 uncultured Planctomycetaceae bacterium | reverse complement strand
TGTCATACACCCCATGGCACCCGACACAGTGGATTGTGGATTGACGATTGGGGGCTTGAATTCGTATGATGATAGGCGATGGGCTTCCGGGCTGATGGGTGGCCTGGGCTTGTCTCATATCACGGGCGAGTGACGATGCGATTGACCATTCTGGAAAACCGGCGACTGCGTAACAGTCTGCATTTGAACGGCGGGACGGTGACGATCGGGTCGAACCCGGATTGCAACGTCCATCTGCCCGATCCTCGGTTGGGGAAGCATCAGGCGAGTATCTCTCAGGACGACGAGGGGGCCTGGTGGCTGGAGGTGCTGGATCGGTCGATCCCGACGTGCCTGAATCGGGCGGTTCAGAAGACGCGGGCGAGGCTGCGGCATGCCGACGAGATTGAGATGGGGGTTTACTCGATTCGATTTTTTCTGGAGTCGGAAAAGAGCCGCGAGGAGCTTCACCAGGATCGCCTGCTGGCGTTGACGAAACAACACGGGGATACGCTGCCGCTGGGGACGATCATCGAGAAGGCCGACGCCGAGATGACGACCGGCCGCGAATTGCTGGAGCAGATGACGCTATTGGCGATGCGTCTGAGCCAGATGGAGTCGATCTCCGAGGCGCTGCCGCCGCTGCTACGGGCGATGATCCGAACCTACGACGCAAAACGCGCATGGATGGGCGTTCGCAAACGCGTCCCCGGCGATTTCGACTGGACTCTGTGTCAATCACACAGGGGTGAGGCGTGCGTACGGCCGTCATTTTCGGAGAAGACGCAGCCTCGGTGTCTGGATCTCTCGCAGAATCTTTGCGCGCCGACGGTTCCCGTGAAAGGAGTCGGTTCGGCGATGGCGGTACCGCTGGTCGGGCAGAGTGGCAACCTGGGAATGATGTACGTAGAGAACGACTCGGGCGATACGCCGTATGATCAGGAATCGCTGAATTCGTTTGAAGTGATGGCAAGTTGCATGGCGATGCCGATCGAGTCGGTGCTCCGGCAAACGATGGCCCTGCGCCAGGCGGCGGCGATCACGGTGGAAACGATCGCCCGGGCGACGCAGGATGCCCTGACACCGAAGGCCCTGCCAAGGTGGGATGAACTTCAAGTCGCGGCCTATCGCCACATGGGGACCGAGCACTGCTGCGATTATTATGATATCGTTCAGCTTCGCGATAAAAAGGCGGCCGTCATCGTGGCGAAGGTGCACGTGGATGCCCTGGAGTCGCCACGCTATTTATCAGAATTGCGGGCGGCCTTTCGATCGGCGGCCCTCTATTCGGAAGCCCCCCATCTCTTTGCCCGCGCTGTCAACTGGATCTTGTTCGATGGGGATTCGACGACCCGGTTGGACCTGGCGGCGACGTGGATCTGTCCGAAGACGGGCGAGATTCAGTACTGTCTGGCCGGTCGGAATGTGGTGGGGTGTATTATTCACGCCGATGGTTCGTGCGAAATGATCCCTGTCGACCCGACACCGTCGATCGGTCAGACGCGATCGCCCGTGTATGAGGCGATCCAGTTCGTTCTGGCGCCGGGCGACGCCCTGGCCCTGGCGACGGACGGAGTCAAGAACGCCAGGAACGAGGCGGGTGAGGCATTCGGCTTCGAGGGGCTGGAGGAAAACTTGTGCGACGGCCTGGGGGACACACCGGGGCATGTCCTGGACGAGTTCGCCAGGGATCTGACGGAATATGTGACCGGCGGAAGCCACCCGGAGGATATCACCACGGTGCTGGTGCGGCGGGAATAGCGGAAGAACACGTCGAAACGTCGAAA
>CAYXGR010000609.1:0-1768 GCA_964464525.1 uncultured Planctomycetaceae bacterium | reverse complement strand
TCAACACCCGCTTCAAGGCCTATCGAGGCATCCGCGTCGCCGCCCCCCGGACGCAGCTCGGCGGCCTCGTCACCACCGACTTTCAGGCCGCCCTGCGACAACAGCTCCGCGAACGCCTGGCGAAAGAAGACGACGCACCCTTCCCCGGCGGCGAACCCCACCTGACGATTCAATCCCAAGTCATGTGGTACGACGGCGAGGGCGGCGGCCTCCTTGGCTCCGATGCCTACGCCGTCGTCCTGTTCGAACTGTTCGACGGCGAAAAGCGGTTGGGCAAGGTGCAGGTCGTCACCAGGAGCGCCGCCTCCCGAACCGACGACGAGGCGATGGCCAAGTCGATGTCCAAGGAACTGGCCGAATGGTTCGAGGACGAGGGGTAAGGAATAGCGAATAGCGAATTGCGAAGTGCGAATGATCAATCGAGGACTTGTTACATCGCAGCCATTGTGCTGGGCCTGGTCTTCCCCACCCATGCCGAATCGGACCCGAGCGCATATTCGAGAGGCCGCGTCGTGATCAGAGCCGCGACCGTAAGGGAGCGGTCAGTGCACACCCATAACGAATCTCCCAATCCCTCAAACGACAATCCCAACCGGCCGCTCATCCACTGGCCCGTTCGCCCAACCTACAAACGACTCTATAGCGACCGAGTCACGATCCTGAACCCCGCCTATCCCCGTCAGCCCTCGGCGCGATGGGACATCCTCATTCTCTACGCGGATGGCAACCTGCACGCCCTGAACCCGTCAAGTGGCCAAAACGTGTGGCCGAAACCAATCCCCCGCCCCCTTCAACCCACGCTCCTCGGCATGGATTCGCAGTCCTGTTATTTCGCCACGCCCCATCGCCTCTTCGCCCTGTCGCGTATCGATGGAAGACAACGGTGGCAATACGGCGAACCCCCCGACGACGACCCCCGCGCCGATCCGGAATGGTCCGTCGCCTGGACCCACACCGCGATGACCGATCGCCATGTGTTCGCCGCCTCCGACCGCGGAGAACTGGCCTGCCTCGATCTGGAAGACGGAACCCTCCGCTGGCATCAAGAGACCGGCGCTCGAATCGATGCGCTCGCCGCCAATGATCGCCGCGCGTATTACGGACAACGGGTAGGCAGTCAATATCGAATCGTCACGCTCGACACCTCGACCGGTCATCCCCTCCACACGCACCGATCCGACGAGCCGGCGTCGAATCCCCTGCTGGTTCTCGCCGCCGACGATTCACTACTCACGGTTCGATCCAAGCGCATCGGCTCGATCCAACCCGGCACCTCGGCGGTTCGATGGCGGTTGAACACCCCGGGCAGGTTCATCCCGTCCACGCTGTGCATGGCGCCCGACCAATTGATGATCAGCGACGACGGTCGCCGCATCAGCGGATACAACCCGCGAAATGGCAAACGATCCTGGCAATCCCCGCCGATCGGCACGGACCCCCGCGAAGGGTTATGGACGGCCCTCGCCGGCGATCGACTCATCGCGGCATCGGCCGATGCCCTGCTCGCCATCGACAAGACCACCGGTCACATCACCTGGCAGGCCCATCGCCCACCCGGCATCCGCCTTCAATCGCCGCTGATCACCGCCGACTCGATCGTCATGCTGTCCGAGGCCATGCGTCGGCCCCGACCCATCGCCCCGAAGGACCACGCCCCCCCGGACAGGCCCCACCGCTATCGCATCCGATGCTTCGAACTCGACGGAGGAAAGGAGATGCGAGTGAGTAATGAGATGCGAGTGAGTAATGAGATGCGAGTGAGTAATGA
>CAYXGR010000608.1:0-1770 GCA_964464525.1 uncultured Planctomycetaceae bacterium | reverse complement strand
TGAAGCGGCTGATTTCGGTTGCTCCCTGGGAAGTGATCATGCCGAGTTCGATGACGCGGTCGCCCATGGCGGGTGACAAGCCGGTGGTTTCCACGTCCAGGAAGACGAGCTTGGTTTCGGACAGCATGGGCATGCTGTTTGAATCGAGGGCAAGGATTTGATAGAGTGACGGCTCCGAAAACGACGATAGGGAAATCCCGGCTAGTATCTGATGAGTGTGAAGTATAGGCTGAAAGGTGGGGCGGAGCATGTGCAATTCCAGTCGTCTCTGTATCTTCGTGATTCTGAGTGGGATGACTGGTTGTGCCGCTGGCGGCGCGGGCGGAGGAGGCGGCACCCAGGAGAATGACCAGGACGGTGACCAGGGTGGACCGTTGGCCCTATCGGAAATTCGATCCTGGGGATATCAGATTCAAGGCATCTCGGACGAAGGGGCCGCCGAAGCCTTGGCACAGAGCACCTACGACATGCTGGTCATCGAGCCCACCCGGACAGACTTCTCCTCCGACGACCGTGAGTTTGATACGCCCGCCTTGGTGCAACGGCTCAAGTCCACGATGGCCAGCGACGGCGTGCACCGTAAGCTGGTCATCGCGTACATTGACATTGGCGAAGCCGAGGATTGGCGCTGGTATTGGACCTGGTCCAAGGAATGGCCCCAAATCGAGCTGGTACCCCCCGACGATTGGCCGGACTGGATCGTTACGCGCGACCCCGACGGGTTCGAGGGGAATTACCCGTTGGCTTTTTGGGACCCCGAATGGCAAAACATCATCATCGAAGGGCAAGGACTCTCCACCGCGCCGTTCGGCGACTACGTCAGCACGATCGACGAGGCGCTGCGCAGCGGATTCGACGGCATTTATCTGGACTGGGTCGAAGCCTATGAAGACGAGGATGTGGCTGCCCGGGCAACTGCCGACGGGGTTGATCCCGCTGACGAGATGATCGCCTTCATCGGTCGGATGCGCGGCTATGCCCGAGCCCGCAACCCGAACTTTCTGATCATCCAACAAAACGCCGTTTCTTTGATCGACGGCCACCCCGAACTGCTCGAAGTAATCGATGCCATATCACAAGAACCGATCTGGTTCGATGGCGACGCCACCGATGATTGGGAAGACTCCAACGGCTTCGACAATCGCCGTGACCTGGATGACGTTGACTTCTTTCTTGGGTTTCTCGATCAGTTTCAAGAGTCCGGCCTGCCCATCTTTAATGTCGAATACGCTCTGGGCGATGCCCAAGAGGCTTATCAACTCTCGCTTGATCGCGGTTACGTCCCTTACGTATCCCGTCGATCATTGAGTCAGCTAACGACCACGCCGCCGCCTGGGCAGTCACAATAGTACCGCGCCATAGATCAGCCGAGGGATCTTGAAGGTGGCAATCTCTTCCCGAGCTTGATCCCTAATCTTGAGCCCACGCCTGCACTAGCTGCCAGCGACCATTTCTTCGCTGAAGTCACAGCTCCCAGGACCGCCTTCAGTCCGGTCCCGAAACTGGCTATAATCTGGACTCGGATGGATGAGTGCGTTTCAACAACGGAGCAACAGAAATGAGTGACCATGTCTACAAGAAGATCGAGATAACTGGCACGTCGTCGGTAGGCCAGGACGACGCGATTCGACAGGCAATCAAACGGGCATCCGAGACGGTTAAGGATATGTCCTGGTTTGAGGTCGTGGATAGTCGCGGCAGGATCAAGGATGGCAAGATCGAGCAGTTCCAAGTGACGCTAAAGATCGGATTCAAACTTAAGGACTAGAC
>CAYXGR010000607.1:0-1771 GCA_964464525.1 uncultured Planctomycetaceae bacterium | reverse complement strand
CGGGTAAGCATGCCGATCACCCGGGTTGCAACCTGCGGCAGCGCTGTGGCACCGGTTTCCAACCGGTGCGAATCTTCAATCTCAAATTTGAAATATCAGATATCAATTCTCGAACCCGCTGCCTCACGACTTGCAATATCAAACTCACAACTCGAAACTCGAAACTCACAACTCTCCCAACAACTGCATGATCCGGTTCACGGTCTCTTCCAGATCGGCGTTGATCAGGAAGTCGTCATAGCATTCCGATTCCGTGGCATAGCGGATCTCGCCGTCCGCCTGGGCAAGCCGGGTTCGAATCACCTCCGCCGCATCCGTGTTCCGACCTTCGATCCGACGTTTCTGTTCTTCCGCTGTCGGCGGAAGGATAAAGTAGGCCTTCGCCTCTGGAAGCGTATCCTTCACCTGGATGCACCCACGCACGTCGATCTCCAGAATGATCGTTTTCCCCACATCGACCGCACTCCGAATCTCCGCGATCGGCGTCCCGTAGAAATGACCATACACCTCCGCCCATTCCAACAGGTCGCCGTCCCCGCGCATGCGTTCGAAATCCGCCTGTGAGACATAGCGATAGTCCCGGGCATGGGTCTCGCCGGAGCGAGGCTTTCGCGTCGTCACCGACACACTGAACATCGCCGGCAGCGCCTCGCACAGCCGGTGGCAGATCGTGGACTTCCCCACCCCGCTCGGCCCGCTGATAACGACGATCCTGCCCTTTTTCAATCCTGGCTCCAATCCATTTCGGCGCTGTAGTTTTTGTTGTTTTACTTATGTTTTTTCTGTTTTTGTTATTTTGACGTTTTGACGTTTTGACGTTTCGAAGTTTCCCCGTCACGCCACATTCTGAACCTGTTCCTTGATCCGATCCACCGCCGCCTTCATCTCCACCACCTGGCGCGCGATTTCGGAGTCGTTCGACTTGCTCCCGATCGTGTTCGCCTCCCGCAGCAGTTCCTGGGCGAGAAAATCCAGCTTTCGACCCGTCGGCTCCGGCGTGGCGCACAGAGATGCAAACTGTTCCAGATGGCTCTCGATCCGCGACACCTCCTCGTTCACGTCGCACCGCTCGGCAAACAGGGCCACCTCCCGGCACAGGGCCTCCTCCTTCAGATCGATATTCGATCCCTCGGTGCCGTTCAGAAGCTGTCGCAGCCGAACGTGCAGACGCTTCTGGTAGTCCACCACCACCTCGGGCGATCGTTCGGCCATGGCCCGGCCGCGTGTGCGGATCTCTTCCAGTTGAATATCCAGGTCGTTCTGCAGGGCCGCGCCTTCACGCCGACGCATATCGATGAGCGAGGTGACCGCCTCTTCCGTCAGGCGGCGAACCACCTCGAATTGTGCGGCCAGCACCGATTCTTCAATCTCCGGCGGTTGCAAAACGCCCGGGATTTCAATCAATCGGGCGAGATCAACGTGGCCCGCTCCATCTTGCCCGGCAACCGATTGCAGTTGACGTGCGTATTCTCCCAGAAGCTCTGTCTGGATTGTGTAGGCCGATGCCGGGTTTTCGTCCTTGATTCGGAGGGAGTAGTTCACACTTCCCCGACCGATCCGTGGACGAAGCTGCTTGTCGATCTCGGTCTCGTATCGCTGAAAGAGCTCCGGCACCTTGATCGAGGCCTTAAAGTAGCGGTTGTTCAGGCTACGGATCTCGACCACGAAGGAGACCCCGTCCTCCACGATCCGCGCCTCGCCAAAACCCGTCATGCTATGAATCATCCACGAATCCTAATTGCTCAAAGGCGTGCCACTGCTTCAAGCAGTG
>CAYXGR010000606.1:0-1775 GCA_964464525.1 uncultured Planctomycetaceae bacterium | reverse complement strand
TGTTCAGCGCCGCGCGGTACGCTGCGGAGTGAGCTGCTTGCGGAATGCGTCGCCGGTATCCAGCGATAGAAATCGTTCATGCAGACTTCCGTCGTTTTGATTCACGTAGATCATGGCGAGGGTTGTCTTGCCGTTGACCTTCCGACGAAAGTCGAGATCGACGCAAACCGAGCCGGTCGAGAAGTCGCCCTTGGGTGTGCCCAGCCGCTTCTCGCCGCCGATTTCATCGCCGACTTTCACCTTGAACTTCGCCTCTTGATAGCCTCTGCGGCTCTTTTTGTAGACGCTGACAGTCGCTTCTCCACGCTTTCGATTCGCCTTGGTGAGATAGAAATAGAGATCACTCTGTGGAACCACCTTGCGGCTGACCGGCGACCAGGGGCTGAACAATGTCAACTGCTCTGCGTCGGCGGGGTCCTTCAGTTCGCCACGGATACCGGCGTAGCTGTTCAAGGCTTCGTAGCGGATGCGATAGGTGTAGGTGTGCCCGGGGATGACATCGAAATCATGGGCCACGATGGGCATCAACCGATCCGCGGATCGAGACGGAGAATTCACGATCCGTTTGCGGCCGGCGATTTTCTTGAGCGTCTTGATCGCCTCGTCGAGGATGGCCTGTGCCTTGTCGCGCTCCTTCACGCTGACCCCCGATGCGCCGACCGCCGCACGGGCCAGGATAAACGCCGCATCGGGATCACGCGAATCGAACGGAGTCTTCCCCTTCAGGGCCTTCTCAGCCTGCGCACGCCAGGTCTTGGCCAGTTTTGTCGGATCGTCGTCGGCTTCGGGCGGATCGGGATAATAGGGAATCGGTGGCGTGACCACCCGGTCCTCAGTAACGCGCTCCGGCAGTTCCGAACGCGCGATATAACGCTGTTTCGATTCGACCAACAGGCGGAATTCCTGAACCGCGCTGAGCTTCAATGCACCGGTGGATGGATCGACCAAATCGGGCCGCTTGGGAGGATTATAGGGGAGATAGACGTCCACATCGCGCCAGCCGAGCCACGGCTCCGACGCGTCCATCCGTTGCAGTTGGACTCCCACGATCGTGAGATACGATCCCTCCGGATAATCCGCCGTTCCGAAGTGAATAGCCTGCTCAATCAGATCCACCTGCGCGCCGACGGAGACCCAGTTTCTGACCGAGGTCGGCAGGGTGTCTCGTGGCGCACCGCCATCGTAGTTGAGAAGATCGGGTTTCGTCTCAGGCAGATCAAATCCGGTGTGGCCCATTGTGAGGACCGGAATCCCCGGCTGTGCAAGCTTTGTGAGATCACGCCGATCCTCCTCCGGTGTCAGTGTGACCGGCAGAAACGGCGGCGGAAAAGGCTGGGTCCGCCAAAATGGATTGTCGATCCGGGCGATTTTGTTCAATCCGATCGACTGAGGACCGAACCACTCGCCGACCGGGTCCGCCTCGGGATTCTTTGATGATTCGTTGATTTCCTTGAGCCGCGCATTACGAACCGCCTGCGCCGTTTGATCGGCCTGGGTGCCGATCTGGCGACAGAGTTCCTCGGGGCCGAGATCGTCTACCGCGAACCGGTTGCCCATGAATGAATACCAGACCGATCCAAGCAGGACGAAACCGCATAGTCCGACTACGACTTTTTCGATGTGCTGATCGACGAATCCGGTTTTTTGCGTGGCCATGACAGAGTTCCCCCGGCTGACGGTTCCAGCCGATTGTCGCGTTAAATATGACAGCGCTACGTTCCGCTTTGCCCAACGGGGCAAAGGGCTGTCCTCCTTGCCCCAATGGGGCAAAGGGC
>CAYXGR010000605.1:0-1778 GCA_964464525.1 uncultured Planctomycetaceae bacterium | reverse complement strand
CGATTGGTGTGGTATCCAGCCTGTCATGAACGATCCGAAACCGGGAAGTTAATTAATCTGCATTCCTGAGTTGTTCAGTAGGGCGCCCGACGTATAGAAAAACACCCGGGACGATTACGCCCCGGGTGATGGAGATTGGTGTCTTAATGGATGGAGTTGAACCCGACCGCGGCTTTATGCCGCGAGGAAATCGTCCTGAAGCTTTTCTCGCAGCTTCGAGAGTGCGCGGTTCTGGATCTGACGGACACGTTCCTTGGTCACGCCGATGATGTTGCCGACCTGTTCCAGGGTCTGCGGTCCGCAGCCTTCAAGTTCCTCGACACCGCCGAGGGCGAATCGGGCGCGGATGACCTTGACCTCGACGTCGTTGAGGGATGCGCTGTTGCTCTTGATGATTCCCTGAAGCTCGTCGACACAATCGGCCTCGTGATGAACACGCCTCAGCTCGATATGGTCGCTCTTCTCGAGGGATGGATCGAACTCGACCGGGAAGCGGCCGCGATACCGGCCGATCTTCATGGCGACTCGGCTGAAGCTCTTGAGAATCGCGCGGCAACCGTAGGTGCTGAACTTGAATCCGCGACCGCAGTCGAATTTGTCGACGCTACGGAGCAGGGCCATGTTGCCCTCGCTGATCAACTCGGCATAGTCGATGTTGCCGAGCCGGGTTCGTTTGGCCATCGCCAGGACGAGCGGGACATTGGCCTGAACGATCTCGACCTGCACCCGCTCGACGCGAAATTGCCACCACAGAAGCTCCCTGGTCGCCTGGGCCGTCAGCCGCTTGCCGGCGAACTTCTTGAGGATTTTCGACATGCGGAATCGCCCGTAGTTGAGCCGGAGGAAGCAGTTTCGCTCCTGTTCGGTGGTCAGCGTCGGTGCCATGTTCGAGCATCGCTCAGACGCCGAGACCTCCACGTTGGCCGCGTTGCACCAGGGACGAGGCGATCCGGCGAGTGCGAAATCGTCTCCGTACAACACCTTGGCGATGCCTGATTTTTTGAAATCGGGGTGATCCATAAACTCGAAGGGGCGCGTCAGGACACGGTCAAGCCGTGCTTGATCTGCCTCACTGAGCTTGTTCAACACGGAAGCCGTGGGCTTCTGCGCCGTGGGGATTCGAGGGTCTACAACGGCCGACGCTGGGGTCTTTTCCATTGCCATATTGTCTGCTCCCGCGACCTCCATAAGGGTCGCTTTGTTCTGGCTGCCATGCGAGGCATCGTTTGGAAAAATCGCGCGCAGCAGCGGTGACTGACTAGCGCGATCTACCGCTTCGGTTCTGTCGCCCGTGGGCGTCGTTAATCAATCTTCTCGGCCGGCCATCGGCGTGTGGTTTCCGTCGCCGTGGGTCCAGCCGACGACTCTGCTACTAGAGTCGTGCGGGGGTGGGTTACACTACTTCTGCCACGTTAAAGATACACCATGAATGGGGAGATGCAAATTTTGCGTGGAGGATATTACTCCGAAATCAGTCAACAGCAGCCAGAAAAAAGATGTAACATTAGCAAATGCAATATGTTAGCACTGATGCTGATAGTGTGGGCGAGATCCATACTTTTCTGGGTCGGAAGGCATCCAGGGCACTTTGATTGATTTTATTGGTTTGTGGGAAAATTACCCAATTTGCACCCAACTAAGTTATTTGATTTGCGATCCTGAGCATCGCACCCAACTCTCGGCATGATGGATCGGCCTTCCAGGGCTGGGTGTCCATTCATCTCGATAACCCAGGGCGGCGCTTCGCTCTGCCCTGGGCTGACATGTTTTCAAGCCCC
>CAYXGR010000604.1:0-1798 GCA_964464525.1 uncultured Planctomycetaceae bacterium | reverse complement strand
TGCCACCCTTTAATCTTTGGGGATTATGTCACAACCCTTCCAGCCGCCATGCCCGCGCCTTGAGGCTTGGGCATGCCACCCCTGGTTGTCGGCACTGCTTGAAGCAGTGGCATACATGCCCCACTCGCTTGCGCTCGGGGCTCGGATTCGCTGATACGCAAGATCAACAGATGGGTCTGATGGGGCCCATCCTACGCCTATACACTCGTGCGGGTATCAAAAGGCCGCACGGGCTGAAGCCCGTGGCTCTTCGGCTGATGCCGGCAAGTGAATCCGCGTTGCTCTGACGCCCTTTTGACGGTATAACTCCCCCTTTCGCATTGAATCCAACATCTTTTGGAATGGAGCTATACACCCTTGGAAACGCGCGGAACCCATTGCATGGTGGAGTTGTATGACTGCCCGCCCGATCTGTTGAATGATGAGATCCGGATCACCCGGGCGATGCGCGAGGCCGTCGCGGAGGGGCTGGCCGATCTTTTGGGCGAGGTCTCCCATCAATTCACGCCTCAGGGTGTGACTGCGCTGGGCCTTCTTGCCGAGTCGCATATCTCCATCCACACATGGCCGGAGCATGGCTATGCCGCCGCCGATGTCTTTACCTGTGGCGATCGGGCGAAGGCCGAAGTCGCATGTCGCTATCTCGTCGGCGCCTTGCAGGCCGGCCGACATGCATTCATGAAGCTGACCCGGGGCACCGGCGGCGTCGCCGAAGTCGACGTTGTGGAATCATCGACAAAAGCCGTGGAATGTGTTCTGTGACCCATCTTTGTCAACCGCGGGGACTGTCTGACTAAAACCCCCATCGGGAGCCCATGCCCATGCCCGGCGGTGAACTTTGTGCCGATTTCTGGATGAATGAATATATCACGCCGTGGGATATCTACGCCCACGGTATCACCCGGGTGATCGCACACACGCGAACCGAGTTTCAGGAGATGTACGTCGTTGAGACCGGTGCCTATGGGAAGGCCCTCGTGCTTGATGGGAAGTGGCAGTCGTGCACCGGGGACGAGTTTCTCTATCATGAGCCGCTTGTCCATCCGGCTATGTTGCTTCACGGCACGCCGCGCAACGTGCTGATTCTTGGTGGCGGTGAGGGAGCGACTGCCCGCGAGGTGCTCCGCTGGAAGGGTGTCGAGCAGTGTACGATGGTTGATATTGACGGGGAGGTGGTCGAGGCCTGCAAAGAACATCTGCCCGAGATGCACCGGGGCTGCTTCGACGATCCGCGTCTGGATGTGGTGATCGACGACGCCCTTCGATTTCTCGAAGAAACCCGGCATGAATGGGATGTCATTATCTCCGATCTCTCCGATCCGATCGAGGAAGGGCCTTCGTTCAAGCTGTTTACGAAGGAGACTTTCGAGAAGACGCGGGCGGCGTTGGCGCGCGGGGGGACGATGGTGGTGCAGTCCGGTCCGGTCGGTCCGGCGGAGATGAAGCTGCACGTTCGGCTGGCCAACACGCTGGGGCATGTGTTCGAAAATGCCCACTCCTACACATCTTACGTTCCCACCTATGCTTCGCCTTGGAGCTTTGTTCTCTGTTGCGACGGACCGATCGACACGCGGCCGGATCCCGAGGAGATTGATCGGCGTCTGAGCGAACACACGATCGGCGGATTGCGGATGTTCGACGGATCTGCGTATTTGGGCATGCTTCAGTTGCCGAAACACCTTCGTGCGGCTATCGCCGAGGAAACGGAGGTTTATACGCTGGCGCGACCGCCGAAGTTTTTCGGTAAAGGGATGTCTGTGTAGTGACCTTCTTGTGTTTTCGAATGTGTCCGATTTGT
>CAYXGR010000603.1:0-1800 GCA_964464525.1 uncultured Planctomycetaceae bacterium | reverse complement strand
CAGCACCGACCCGCTCGCATCGATCGGCGCCTCAATCCCCAGCATCGCCGCCAGCGTCACCACGATGTCCGACGGCTTGGCCGGCGAGAAGTACCGCCCCGACCGAATCCGCGGACCCGAGATAAATACAGGCACATGTCGATCATGCGTCATCCCGCTAGTATGGCCCGCGATCTTCTCGTCCACCTTGTACCAGTACGGTCGAAGTTGAAGATAGAGCCGGCCCGACCGCTCCGGGTGGTAGCAGCGCCACGCCAGGGTTCGGTGCCTGTCTTCCGGAGACGGCATCGGTCCCGATAGTTCCTCCGCCGTAAACACCTCCGCCACCCCCGGTGTCGCCCCCAGGAACGCCGCCGCCTCCGCAATCGCCCCTTGCCGGTCCGACGCGTTTAGCGAGTCCAGCAGCGACCGATTGAAATAGACCCACGGCAACTGTATCCGCCGAACCAGCCGACGATCCGCCTTTTTCTTCTTTTTTCCAGTCGACCCGACGAATTTCCGAAGCCGATCATTGAGCCTGTCTTGCAGCGACTTCAAATCGATTAGCCCCCCGCCCAAACCCATCCGACGCGTGAACAAGGGCGCAGACGACACACCGTGGTCCGACGTCAACGCGATCGCACAATGATCCAGACCGACAGATTCATCCAACAGCCGCCACAGCTCACCAAGCTGCCGATCCGTCCGAACGACCATATCCATCGACTCCGGGCTTTCCGGACCAAAGACATGACCGACCAGATCGTTGGACGAAAAGCCGACACACAGTAGGTCTGTCGCCGGCCCACTGCCCGGCTTCTCATGTTCCATCACCCGCCGAACCAGTTCCAGTACGAGATCATTCCCGAACGGAGTCGACCAGAGTGCCGAGTTGAAATCGTAACGCTTTTGCTCGTCAAACGCTGGAAGCGCATGCGGAAAACGCGCCCCGAGTTTCGAATATTGGCTCGGCCACTTCTCGTCAACAGGGTAGCACCCCGCATAGGCTCCGGTCGGCAAGAGTCGTTCCCACACCTTGCCCGTGTATTGTTCGGGGATGCCCTCTTCGTTCAGCGCCGTGATATACGCCGGCAGTTTTTCTTCGTAATAGGTGCTCGTAACGAAGTTGCCCGTGTGCAGATCCCACCAATACACCCCGTCCGGTCGATGCCCGCCCAGAAAGATCGCCGCCCGATCCTTGAGCGCCACCGAGAAAACCCGCGACCGAGCGTCCGACACCTTGAGCTGATCGCCAATAGTCGGACCGATCAGATGGTGCGGCGATCGGCCGGCGGCGCGTGGATCGGTCGTAGCCGGGATGATCGGGTATCGCGCGTCGTCCACGGCGTATTCGGGCGGCCGAGTGGCGTCGAAGTCCCACTTGTTGCCCACGATGCCATGCCCACGCGGGCTGCGACCGGTCGCGATCGTCGCATGTCCCGGCGCCGTCGCCGAGGAACCGTACGAAAAGTGGGCGTTGACGAAATGCGCCCCCCGCCGCATCAGCAACCGAAAGCCATCCTCGCCGAAGTGGCGTTCAAACCGCGTAACCTGATCCGCCCGAAGCTGATCCACCACGACCAGAACCACCAGCCGAACCTCTTTCGAATCGGGCTCCCCCGCCGCCGCGGACGCGAACGAACCCAAGAGCGTCAAACACGCAAATCCACAAAGGAAGAATTGGATACCTCGTTTCAATGCACGTATAATTCCAACGTGTCCGAACCGACCGAATCGTCGTACGATCATGAACCACCCTCGATATATATTTACATAAGACTATTAAATCAAGTGAATCTCATAGGGTTCGCCCCCACATAG
>CAYXGR010000602.1:0-1801 GCA_964464525.1 uncultured Planctomycetaceae bacterium | reverse complement strand
GCCGGCTTCAGCCGGGCTTTCATGATTCGATCCCCACATGGGTGCCCCATCCTTTCTCAAAAGATAAGGGTGGGGAATAGGCTCACCTGAACTGTCAGGCACCCACACGGGCATTCCAACTTCCTATTCGGTCGTCTTCATCCCGTGGCATTTCCGCCCTGGCGCTTCTCCCACAACACTTCCGCCTCCGGTCGGCGCAGATAAAACGGCACTAACTCCGTCGGCTCGATGAATGCTCCGCGTTCGGCCATCCGCCATCCCAACCGATGCACGTTCGCCGCCCGGGGTTGCCACAGGCCGCAGTCGAGAACCGCCGCGCCGGATGCGCGAACGGCGTCCGCGTGATAGTCGATCCCCTCGCCCACGACGGCAATCGGCGACGGTGCATTGGCGAGCAACCGGGCAGGCTCGATCATGCTCGGTTCCACAACGCGGCGAAACCCATCGCCGTCGCGTTCATAGACCGCAGCGAACACCTTCCCCTGTTTCGCGTCCAGAATCACGGCCAGATGTTCGGGGGTCTGATCCATCCGGGCACAGTTTTCCGCGATGACATCGAGCGTGGGGATCGCGCAGAGGCGTGCGCCGACGGCGAGGGCGAGATGCCGCGCAAAGGTGACCGCCACGCGCAGCCCGGTGAAACTGCCGGGGCCGATCGAGAGGTGGCATTGGTCGATTTCGTCCGGCGACAGGTCGTGCTTGCGGATCAGCGTGTCGATAGAGGGAACAAGATCGCGGGCGTGGTCGCGATCGGCGGGGAACTCCGACGCCTCCAACAGCGCGGCCCCCTCGGCCAGCGCGACAGAGCCTCGGCGGCCCGAAGTTTCAATGGCGATGATCCTGGCTGGGTGCATTGGATTGCCAACATATGCACGGGGTGGCGTAGCCTCTGGGTGCCATGCTTACACGCCCCGGCCTTATCGGGGCGGGTAAGCATGCCGAGTACCCTGCCTTCACGATTCTGCAAAGCCAAAACGAGTGAGCATGCAACAACCCCATTCAGTTTTCAAATATTGGCTTGCGGACAACGGACACACTGCCCCCCACTGTTTCAAGTAGCGTCGCTTGATGATGACACACGCCATGCCCACGCTATGCATGGGCATGCCACCCATCTGCCTGGGCATATTGCCCATCGCTTACGCTCCGGGCTCGGATCAGGGAGCCGAGACGAGGGCGACCGAGGCGACGATGGAGTCCAGCGTGCCGCGCATCGAGGCGATGTCGCTCTCCGCGGAGACGGTGATGATCAGGATTTTTCCGCTCGGCAACGTCGTTCCGCCGGCGTAGCTGATAATCATTCCCAGCGAGGGGTCATTAAAAACCTGCGATAGATCGATCGTGATTTTCTGTAGATCGAACATCACGCCTTGCGCATTCGTCGTCGCTCCCAGATCCTCGCTCTGTGCCGCATCGGACTGGGCGTTGCTGTCCGCGGTCGATTGGGATTCGCTGACAACCACGGTCACTCCAATGCCGGTCGCGGCTTGCGAATAAGTGGCACGAACTTCATTCAGCAGCGAGGACAATGAGGAGACGGCGGAACAGGCGAACTCTTCCGGCACGTTGAGCGTGAAGCCGAACTCCGAGCCGTCAAGAGAATTGGCGCAAGTCAGCCGCGGCCCCGAGCAACTCGTGCCCATCGATATCACACAACAGACAACCAGCATCAGAATTCGAATCATGGATACTCCCTTTTTCAGGAAAACGCGGAATCCTACCGCGTCAAACGCGAGGCGTGTTTTCAGCAGGCAGGCATCCTATCCACCGGGATCGCCGGTTTCAAGTCGAGTAGGCCCCC
>CAYXGR010000601.1:0-1802 GCA_964464525.1 uncultured Planctomycetaceae bacterium | reverse complement strand
ATGTGACTCCGAGATGTCTCGGACGAGGATCGTATCGGGTCCGGATTTGACGGTCCCGGCCAGCGAACCTAGACTTTATGGGGCTTACACGGCCAGGCGGGTCGATGGCCCTGTTTCTATCGGGATCCGCTATCGAACCGGCTGTTCGTCGCATATCAGATTCCGGTTATTGCGATAGGTCCGGAGGGGGGGCGACGGCAGGACACGTCCACCCATCCAGATCTCAACACGACTATAGAGGATTGGTTCTTGCCCACGCTCATGGTCTTGCAGGGGCCCGACAAGGGTCAGCGGTTCCACACGGTCGAGGGTGCGCCGGTTCAGATCGGCCGTGCCAGCAAGTCCACGCCGCTGACCGACTATACCGTTTCCCGACGGCATGCCGAGGTGCGACCGAAGGGGCGGGGCTGGGAGCTGGTCGACCTGAAGAGTGCCAACGGAACCTATCTCAACGGCAAGCGTCTGGAACGCACCACACGCCTGAAAGACGGGGACCAGATTCGCATGGGTGCCACCCTCCTGGTTTGGGACGGGAGCGGGAGTCAGGTCGCGGAGAGTTCGGGCCAGGCGGCGGCGATTACGGCCGACCGGCTCGATCTCGACGCTGGAAGCCGCGATGCCAACCCGGCCATCATCGGTGCCGTCGCCGCGGGGGATGACAGCATGATTCTGGCCTCACCGGCGGCGGCGGAGGCAGTGCGTTCGTGGCGGGTCATTTCCACGTTGCTGGATGCGGTCGGCGCCGCCCTGTCACCCCGGCAACTGGCCCAGCGTGTTCTGGATGTGGTGTTCGAGGAGGTGCCGGCCGATCGGGGATTCATCCTGGTGAAGGATGAAAAGACGGGCCGGTTCGAGACGGAGGTTGTTCGTGCGCCGGATGAGTCCAGCGAGAAGATGCGGGCGAGCAAGCGGGTGGTGGATCATGTCATCGAGCAGTCCGAAGGCATCCTGTGTTCGAACGCGATGAGCGACACACGTTTTTCACAGCCCGACGGCGAGGGTCTCCAATCCATCGGCCCGCAGTCGGTCATCTGCGTGCCGCTGATCGCCCAGGAGGCGGTACTGGGGGTGATTTATATTGATTGCGCCATGTCCAAGCACATCTATACCGAGGAGCAGCTTCGGCTGGCCGCGGCGATCGGGCAGATGGCGGGCCTGGCCATTGAAGATGCGCGTCTGGTTAATGCACGGATGCGGACCGAGCGACTGGCGGCGGCCGGTGAGACGGTCGCGGCGCTGTCCCACTACATCAAGAACATTCTCCAGGGTCTCAAGGGCGGGTCCGACGTGGTGGAGATGGGCATTCGAGCCGAGACGATGGAAACGGTGGACCAGGGGTGGGAGATCGTGCGGCGCAACCTGGACAACATCTTCTCGTTGACCATGAACATGCTTGCCTTTGCCAAGCAGCGTGAACCAAGACGAGAGCCTATTCAGCTCAACAGCGTGTTGCAGGATGTACTCAAGCTAGTGAAGCACCGGGCCGAGGACAAGGGCGTCCTGTTGAAGTGCACGATGGAAGACGTGCTTCCGCCGATCCCCGTCGATGAACACGGCATCCACCAGGTTGCGTTGAATATCATCTCCAACGCGATCGACGCGGCGCCCAGGCTTTCCGGCGTGGTGAATGTTCAACTCGCCTATGACAATTCACAGGAGGCCGCGATCCTGACCGTCGGCGACAACGGATCTGGTATCCCCGAGGACATCCGCGAACGCATCTTCGACGCCTTCTACTCGACCAAGGGCCACGGCGGTACGGGCCTTGGGCTGGCCGTGGCCAAGAAGATTATAGACGAGCA
>CAYXGR010000600.1:0-1810 GCA_964464525.1 uncultured Planctomycetaceae bacterium | reverse complement strand
CATGTCCAAGCGTAGTGCGGGGGGGGTGGCATGGCCAAGCGAAGCGCGGCCATGCCGAGCGGACAGCACGAGGGTGCCGTTAAACTCCGATCACACATCCGGATTCGGCCGACTCGACTCTCACCACACCGTCCGCCTCTCCCGAACGTAACCGGGATTCCATCTCTATCAGCTTCGCGTCAATCTCGGCCATCTGCTTTCGACGCCGAGCCAGCTTTTCTTTGTGGCGGCTCAGGAAATATGCGATCGTCTCTATGCGAATCTTGATCGAGCCGGTCGGCTTGTTCTCGTCGATGTCCTTGAAGCAGAAATAGGGCGTACCCGATTTCTCGATGATCTCCTCGATCACCGTGTAAATGGGTGCATCGTGGCCGCACTTGAAACTGGACAACTCCAATGCAACGAGGTTTGGATGGCGAGCAGCGAACTTGGCGGCCCAGACCTTTCGATTCGTGTTCTCACTGTAGGCGTTTTTCCAGGCATCTTCGATGGACACGGGGCTTTGGAATGCGCCGGCACGGACCTCATCGCCGAAGAGCCGTTCAAGCAGGTCGTCATCACGCGGGAGGCTGTCCATGGTGAAGACGGGGATACCGATCTTTTGAAACTCGTCGGGGATCTCGTGGCAGACGCCGGGATCGTTGTGGTAGGGGCGATTGAGCAGGACGACGCCGATCTCATCGTTGGCTTCGAGTCGATCGAGCAGGATGCGTGCCTCCCTCCGCTTCTCGGCGTGGAATTGATCGTAATGATCCCAGGCGACACGGCAGGCCCGAAGGTTTTCCTCACGAGAAAGGCCGAGCTTGTCCTCGAACTCGATATACATTTGTCTAGCAAGAAGGCCCGGCTCGCTGAAGTTGACGAAGGTGTCAAGATACTCGATGCCGAAATCGGCGAAAACGTTGCCCTCCTTGGTGAAGGCGGCCTTCACCGCTTCGGGGGTGGCGGTGACCGTCGGGCAGGCACGGGTATCGACAATGCCATCCATGAAGGTGGGCATGCAGTCGATCATCGGAAAGAAAATGTAATCGAGCGGCTGTTTGTCCGTGTGCTTGTGATAGAGCAGGTTGTGGACGTGCGGAATGCCGACCTTGCTGGGGAAGCACGGATCGATCGCCCCCCGCTTGGCACCCTCCTTGAAGTTCTCCTCGCTGGTGTAGTCGCTCCAGATGAGGTTCTTCTTCGCCAACCCCAGCGCTTCAAAGTAGGCCATGAACCACGGGGCCATGGAGTACATGTTGAGAACGCGGGGCATGCCAATACGCACTTCGCTACGCCGGGCCATCCGCACGCGACGCTGTTCGATCTCACGCTTCTTCAGAAAGTTACCCAAATGTACCTTGGGCGACGAATCGGAGATATTATCGACGCCGGATGGTTTGAAGACCTGGGTGGCGAAAATCTCGCTGAAGTTGGGATTGGCCTTCTTCACGGCGTCGAGATCCTTCTTGATGTCACGCATGTCGTTGACGTCTTCGACTGTCCCCTTTTCGCAGGTGGCAATGATCAGACGCTGCTCGCCGAGTTGCAACGGAACCTTGGACTTTTTCTTGGTGGAAGCAGTTTTGGGAGGACTCGCAGCGCCTTGCTCACGCGGGGCCTCCGCAGTCGCGGCTTCACCCTGTTCCGCTCCCTTACGATCGCGGCTCTGATTCTGGCCGCGCTTCATTCGCGAGGGATGCGGAGACTCCGGGCCGGCCTTCATCATGTGCGAGGAGAGATCAACAAGGGCGCCTTCGGGCTTGCTTTCTTCACCGGTCTTAACGTCGATAAAGGTCCGCAGACACTTGTTCTTACAGAAATAGCAGCG
>CAYXGR010000599.1:0-1811 GCA_964464525.1 uncultured Planctomycetaceae bacterium | reverse complement strand
TCCGGATCGGCTTGACTGTGAATCTCCTGGCATTTCAGTCAAGGCTCGCCGGCATGCTCGGTATGTGCGAATAGATCTTGCGGGTGGAAGTGAAGCCGGGGGGCGTCCAACGGATCGTCCAATCGAACGCGCAGTGCCCGCACGGTGCCATCCTTGCGCAGGTCGGCGATTTCCACTTGAAAATCTCTCAATTTGAATGTGTGGCCGATTCTGGGCTTCCAGGCGGGGCCGAGCGTGAGTCGGTGCGTCGGGCTGTCGAACAATTGCGTCGAATCACTCGTGAGCAGCAAGGTGTGATCGTCTTCGCTCGATACCTTCGCCCCGGCTCCCGGAATCGTCAGAAACGCGACGGAGACGTCTTTCTTGTTCGTCAACAGTTCGAGCCGATCGCCCGCGCAGAGCAATTCAAACTCGGAGGATGCCTCGACCACGATCAAGGCGTCGCCATCGGCGATCGCGCGGGGTTGCGCTTGAATGTAATCCAGCATCCGATCCCGCGCATCGGTTTCCATCCGATTGGAGACGAGTATTATTCCCACGGCGCAACAGACGCTGACGATTCCGTTGACCGCGAGCAGCCATTGCCGCAGCCAGATCGATCCGGCCGGGCGATCTTCCGAATCGGGCACGAGGATTCCGGCGAGGAGGTAGGCCCATCCGATCGTTGCGATGGAGAGCGCGCGGGATTCGGGATGCACGAGCAGCGCGGGGAGCATGAACAGGCCCGCCCACAGCAGAAAAAAGTGGCTCCCGCGATTTCCGCGGACCGATCGATACAGAGGTCGTGAAACGATGACGACGCCGACGAGTCCGACGACGGTGACAACGAGGATCGGCCCTTCCGCGGATCGAATCAAGATGCTGATCGGAAAACCGGCGGTCCAGACAGCGGTATACAGGGCGGCGTTTTGAATTGCCTTGATGATCGTCGCCGCCGTTCCGGCCCCGGCGGTGGCCATGTCGAATTGCGACGCGCGTGTACCCAAGTAATACGAAACATAGATGATGGCGATCAGAAGTATCGTCGCGGTCAGGATTCTCTGGTTGATGCGGCCGCGTGGCGTGATGGACCCACTGCGGCGGTCGATCCATGCAAATAGCACGAGGATGCCCGCGAGGGCGACGCCGGATTCCTTGGACAGGACGGCCCCTATGAAGGCGAGGGCCGCGACGGGAATCAGCCATCGGCGGGGGCGCCGGCCGGCGGACCAGTAGCATGACGCCGCGATGGTCACGCCCACGATGACGAGCAGATCGTTTCGATTGCAGATGAAGGTCGCCGGTTGCGTGACGGTCTGGGAGATCCCGAAGAAGAAGGCCGTCAGACCGGCGCGTGTGGAATCTCCATCGGAGACGAGCCGCGCGAGGCGATGCACGCAGATCAGCGCCAAGGCGAACCAGAGGAAACTGACCAGGCGATGCCCTGGTGCGTATCGGTCGAAAAGACGAACGTCCAGATAAAACGCCCACTCGGCGAGGGGGCGGAAGAAATCGATGCGATGCTGCTCCGGCGCCCACCAGGGATAGGTGCCGCGGTCGCGCATGCGTTGCCAGTCCGCTTCGTTCGCGGCGAAACGGAACAGATCGAGGTGTTGAACGTCGCCATCGATGTACCGCTCACACTTAAGCAACAGGGGGATGTCGTCAAAGAGAAACGGGCCGCCGAGGCTCCAGACCGTCAGGAGGAGCGGGCCGCCCAGCCAGAACATGCGATATCCGGCGATCCGCCGGAGGATTCGGAAGGCAGAGGTTGCATCAAACACGCGGGGAGAATAGGTCATCCGGTGCGGTTTTGGCAAGGAGGGCTATGC
>CAYXGR010000598.1:0-1818 GCA_964464525.1 uncultured Planctomycetaceae bacterium | reverse complement strand
GGCGCGGGCATGGCGAACCGAATCCCCCAGCCCCGTTCACGGGGCTTCCCCGCGAAGCGGGCTTCAGGCCGGCCCCTTGGGGCCGGTGAGACGCGCCCCCCATACATTCAGCCCGTTTCAACGGGCTTCCTCACAAGGGGGAATGGGTTGCTGGTTACTGGCCTGGCGCCAAACAATAACCGCCGATTCTGTCATGCACCCAGTTCAGGCCCGCACGCCCAAGGGGGTTGACAACGGTTCCGGGCACACGACACTATGCGTGGTCATGGAGCCTGAGTCCGGGCGGTCCCCGGTGATGCCCATGCCTGACAAGTCAATAGAGTCTCGATGCCGGTCTCCCGCGTGGGGAGACGAAATGGGAAGGTGGTGCAAATCCACCGCGGTCCCGCCGCTGTAATCGGGGACGAACGCCGCAAAGAAGCCATTCTCGCTTGTTCGCGAGGAGAAGGCGCGGTCAGTAGGACGATCCGAAAGCCAGAAAACCTGCCGGCCATCGTGGTTTCGTCGCGTCGCCTCGGATGAAGGGTGGAGTGTCGAGTAGCCGCGCGAGGCCGCCTGTCTTATCAAGACAACGGTCTCATAATACGGCCAAGACTTCTCGAACCTTCGCGTTCTCCATCCGGACGGGCGCGAAGGTTTTTTTGCGACAACGTGAGATTGTCGCGGAAGGGAGTCTTGCGATGTCGGAGGCATTATGCCACCCGCACCAGATCGGTCGAACCCAGTATCAGCGCGCGCGATTTAATAATTATGAAGAGCCTCGGACTTCACCCGAAGCGCCACGGACTTCAGTCCGTGCGGTTTTAATCACACCCACGCGCCTAAAAATCGCGCAGGGCCTTTTAGTAAAAACACTGTTTCTTCTCATCCCGCTGGCGCAGACAGCCCAGGCCGCGCCCGGCCCCACCGTCGGCTGGGTTGAGGTTTTCGCCGACGATCCCATCGCCGCCGGGCGTTTCGCCGTCCCCCCCGGCCACGACGCAACGCGATTCAGCTACGATGCCGCACTATCCCGACTGACGGCCCATTACGACACCGGCCTGCCAACCGCATGGGTGGTGCGCCCGATCGATCCGAACGGCGGCCGCGTGCTCGATCGATACGACGATTTCGAATTCTCCGTGACCTTCCGGATTCGCAGCACGGGATTCTTCGCCGATCCAAACCAGTTCGCCCAAATCGGCTGGGCATTGATCAACACCACCACGACCGGCGAGGATCGAGCCGGCGGATCGGCCGGCCCCTACGCATACGACCTGGTGGGCTTTGACTACTTCCCCAACGTCAGCCCCCTCTTCGGCGGCCCCACGCTAGGACCCACGATCATCCACACCGACGACGGGGCGGGATACTTCTCGAATATCGATTTCGCCTTCGGAGCCGAGACCACAATCGATCCCGCCGCCGGTGAGGAGGCCATCGGTCTCGATACGACCTACACCGCGCGGGTCGTCTATTCCGGCGCCGTCCAAACAGCCACGCTCACGGTTCATGACGGAAATCGTTTTCTCGATATCAATGCCGACGGCGGCGGATCGGACACAGACCCCACAACCATCCAGCTCCCATCGCTGATCGACAACCGCGTCAGCGTAAACGCATTCGCCCTGACGGCATGGGAGGACACGTTCAATCCATTCTCGTCGTCGGTCATAGCGGATGTAGACATAGAGCATATCGAGTTCTCGGCAACAGAATCTAAAATGGGTGACATCAATCTCGACAGTCTTGTAAATGGAGAGGATATCGCGCCCTTCCTGCAACTCATGTTGTCGCCCAATCCCGATCCCGACCTACTGGCTCGGGCCGATTTCAACG
>CAYXGR010000597.1:0-1848 GCA_964464525.1 uncultured Planctomycetaceae bacterium | reverse complement strand
GTGGCACTGTCAAGGCACGATCCCTTTTGGATCGTGCCTTGGCAGTGGCGAGCCAACTGAAACTCAACCGCCAAACTCATCCACCCTGATGGGTCGCACACGATGCGATGAACAAATCCCGCCTGCATTGTCATGGACCCAGCGCCGCCCTGGGTCATCACAATCACCAACGCCCAGCCCTGAATGGGCGATACAATCTGAACGGCAACCAAGGATGCCGGTGTATGTCGCAGGTTTCGACTCTGCGACTCGGGATGAAGTAAACGTTTTATACAAACCACACCAATCCGAAATCCTCGCTTATAATCGGATGACCGTCATCGAAATCAAGGAAAGAAACTTGGCAATACACAAGGACAACATCCATCTGACACGCCATCAGGTGCGCGAGGTCGACCGCCGAGCTATCGAGGAGTTGGGCATTCCCGGCATCATCCTGATGGAGAACGCCGGTCGAAACGCGGCGAATATCATCCGTCAGCGGTTCGAAGAACGACGAGCGTCTTCTCATGGGAACAGAGAGGTAGCCATCATCTGCGGCCGAGGAAATAATGGCGGCGACGGCTTCGTCATCGCCCGCCACCTCGACAATGCCCGCATTCCGGTGGAAATCTGGCTCGCATGCAATCCCGACCTGCTCACCGGCGACGCCCTGACGAACTTCAGCATCGTCCGACAGATGGACCTGCCAAGACACGCCTTCGATACGGTGGAGCTTATCACGGCATCCGGCGATAAGCTCCGAAGCGCCGACATCCTCATCGATGCCGTGCTCGGCACCGGTTTTCATGGGCAGGTCCGAGCGCCGCTCGACGCCGTAATCGAGGCGATCAATCGCGCAGACGACCCGTGGAAGATCGCCATCGATCTGCCCTCCGGTCTGGACTGTGACACGGGAAAGCCATCCAACGCCACGGTCCAAGCGAATGAGACGATCACATTCGTCGCACGGAAGGCGGGCTTCGCCACATCCGGCTCACATGACTACACGGGCCGCGTCCACGTCGCGGACATCGGCGCGCCGCCGGGGCTGATTCAGACCGTGCTGTCCGGCGACAGTTCCGGATGAAGAAAGCGGCGAAACCAATCCACGCTGCCGGACAGGATCCGCTCGTTGGCCGCGACCGACCGCATCCCGTGATCGCTCGACTCGATCGTCTCCAGTTGAACCTCGCCCCCCGCGTTTCGCACGGCCGATTCGTAGGCTCGCCCCTGTTCGATCGGGACGTGGCTGTCTCCGTCGGCGTGAAAAATCAACGTCGGCCGCGAAGTCTTCGCCAGCAGCACCGGCGCATCGGCGTCGGGGATGCCGTCGAAAAACGCATGTCCCAGTCGCAGCCCCCGGTGTTCCAGCCAGCCGTGTTCCACCAGCAAAGCTCGAGCCTCATCCGTCATGTCACGGTCCACAAGTGCCCGGACATCGGCGACCGGCGCCCACAACGCCAGACACCGAAGGCTTATCAGGTGCTCAGCGACCAGGGCGGTGGTGTAGGCGCCAAAGCTGCTCGCCGCGATGCCCACCCGCGTCGGATCGCATCCCGGCGCGTGGTCCAATGCCGCGATCACGGCCCGCAGATCCTCCACCAATCGGTTCGGGCAGACATCTTCAAAGCAGCCCGCGCTCTCCCCGCAGCCCCGAAAATCAAACCTCAGGCAGGCGATGTTTTGCTCGGCAAGCCGCCGAGCGAGCCTCACAAAGCGATAGCAGGCCCCCATCCGCGTCCCCGTCAGACCGTGACAACAGACGACGACGGGAGCAGCCATCGTCAATCGGCCCGGTGCCGGCAAATGCAGGCACGCCGCAAGCTGCTCATCCCCAACCGAGATGTCAATGAACTGTTGCAAGAT
>CAYXGR010000596.1:0-1849 GCA_964464525.1 uncultured Planctomycetaceae bacterium | reverse complement strand
AGAATCCGCGGATTCTGTCATGGACCCTACCCATGCGATCCTTCAAGCCCCTGTGAGTCCCAGAACCGCGAACAGTGATACAGTGCCCGTCTCTCACCGATTGGAAACCGGTTGCACATCGCTCGGACACCACTTCACCCCACGGCTTCAAGTCAAGCTCAGCAGAAAATCGCGGATGGCCTGATTGATCGGCAGGGTGATTGAGGAGATGGCCGTCCGCAGACCGAGCAGGGCCGCATCTTCACGACAGGTGGCGAGTTGTAGCGTGCTGCCCAGCGTCATCGTGGCCAGCAGGATCCATTTTCGAGATCGATAGAGTTTCATTTCACCTGCCTCCGTCGCCGCGTGGGTGGTGCACTGTATCTTCGCGGGGGAATACTATATCATCAATCGGGTCCGGGTCCAGCCCGATCGATGTACGGGCGGGCGTGGCATTCACCCGAATAGAAATGCGTCCAAAGAGTCCTGTGGCACCGGTTTCCAACCGGTGCGTGTCGGCGGTTTCAGTCCCGCGACATGGCCGTAAAAAAATGTACTCTTAACCCATAAAGGTCGCAGAATCATGCAAAGCTTTCCCGTCGATTTGTCGAGCGACACGCAGACGCGACCCACGCCGGGCATGCGCGAGGCCATCGCACACGCCGAGGTGGGCGACGAGCAGAAACGCGAGGATCCGAGCGTCAACCGGCTTCAGGAACAGGTCGCCAAGCTCTGCGGCAAGGACGCGGCCCTCTTCCTGCCGACCGGCACGATGTGCAACCTGATCGCCCATCACATCCACTGCCGCCCGGGCGACGAGATCATCATCGACGCGTCGTACCATCCGGTCAACTTCGAGGGCGGCGGCCCGGCGGTCCACACGGGGGCATCAATCATGCCCCTCCAGACGAAGACCGGTGTATTTACATCGGAACAGGTCGAATCAGCCATCCGTCCACGCGATCCGCACTTTCCACAGACGCGGCTGGTCTGCGTTGAAAACACGGCCAACCTCGCGGGCGGACGCGTCTGGTCGCTCGATGCGGTGAAGTCCGTGACCGACTGTGCCCGGCGGCACGATCTGCTCACGCACCTCGACGGCGCGCGACTGCTCAACGCCGTCATTGCGACGGGCACATCGGCGAAGGACTACTGCGCCTGTTTCGACTCCTGCTGGATCGATCTGAGCAAGGGGCTGGGATGCCCGGTCGGCGGCGTGCTGGCGGGCGATCAGTCATTCATCGACGAGGCCTGGTATCACAAGCATCGGTTCGGCGGGGCCATGCGCCAGGCGGGAATCGTCGCCGCGGCGGGGGTCTATGCATTGGAGCACAATATCGATCGACTGGCCGAAGACCACGCCAAGGCCCGTGCGCTGGCCGAGGGTCTGGCCGAGATCGACGGCATTCGCGTCGATGTCGATGCCGTGGAGTCAAATATCGTTGTGTTTGATCTGACGAAGCCGGGCCTGACGCGCGATGCGTTTTTGGAACACCTCACCCCCCACGGCGTCCGCTTCAGCCCATTGATCGAACCGGCACAACTTAGGGCGGTCACTCATCTGGATATTCCCGACGACGGGGTGGAGCGGGCCTTGGCCGCGGTTCGAAAGGCGATGGGCTGATGTGAATGCGATGAAATGTTGATGACACATCTCTCTGGACACTGCGCGCGTCCAACCGTACATGGTGGTATCAGGAGCATCGATAGTAGTTCACTTTGGGGAGCATCGGTGTCCCGCCGGTGCGAAATCGACCTTCACCCCCATGCATCGGCAAGGGGACGACGTTTCCCGATAAGTAATCGAACCACTACGGGTCCATGACACTCTACGCGGGTTATGTTCAGAGCTCCGGCGCGTCAGTGTGGG
>CAYXGR010000595.1:0-1859 GCA_964464525.1 uncultured Planctomycetaceae bacterium | reverse complement strand
CGGGTAAGCATGCGATGCCTGAACAAACGCTACCCGCAGCGTCAGACGGAATGGACCAGCAGTCATGAGTTACAAGTTCTGAGATTTGAGATTTGAAATCTGAAAATCGCATCATGCTTTTCCGCTTTGTTTGTATTGGATTGTCTTGAGGAGTTTTTCTTGCCCTCCGTTCTGAAAGATCTCGGGTTGTGGTTCTGGCGGCTGGTGCCGGCGAATCCGATCCTCGTTCGCGTCGTCTCCGCCGGCGGCAAACGGACGCAACACTTGCTCATCCGCGTCGGCTACCTCGCCGTCCTCGCGATTGCCGTGATCATCGGCGTCCTGGTGACCCAGACCGGTGGATCCTCCCTGGCAGAACTCGCCAAAGAAGCCACCAATGTCTTCAAGTATCTTTCGATCATCCAACTAGCCATGGTCTGCGTGATCGCCCCCGTCTTCGCCGCCGCCGCCATCACCCAGGAAAAAGACTCACAGACCTACAATATCCTCCTCTCCACGCCGCTGACCAACGGGCAGATCGTCCTCGGCTCTCTTCTCAGCCGGCTCTTCTTCGTCTTCGCACTCCTGCTCGCCGGCATTCCGCTCTTTTGCGTCATGATGGTCTACGGCGGGATCACCGGCGACAAGATCGCCCTCGCCATCACCCTCGCCGGGGCGACCGCGCTGCTTACCGGCACCCTGGCCATTACCATCAGCGTCATCAAAATCGGCACCGGTCGAACCATCTTCTCGTTCTATCTCGCGATCGCCGTATATCTGATCGTTATCTATCTCCTCTCCTTCTGGCCGGGCACCATCCCGGCCGAGGCGGCCCCCGCACCGGGACAGTCGGCCCGCATGAGTTGGCTGGCCGCGTTTCATCCCTTCCTCTCGTTGGGCGTCGCCCTTGGGGAGACTCCAGCCCCGGAGATCGGCGTCGTGCTTCATCGCGGCTTCCCCTCTTCCTACCTGCTCGCCTACCCGCACTACAGCTACATTGCCATGACGGTGCTGATTTCGGCGTTGCTCATCCTGGTGAGTCTTTTTTTCGTTCGGCGCAGCGCCAAAGAGGGCGAGGCCACGTTTCTCTCCCGCATTTTCCGTCGCGACCTGGTTGGGGCCGGCGGACATCCCGGCTCCGAGGAAGATTCACGGACCCGCAAGCCACGACGCGTCTCACGAAACCCGATCACCTGGCGCGAATCGGTCACCAGCGCGGCGGCGGGCGGGGGCGTGGTCGGTCGCTATCTGTTAATCAGCGTCGGGATGATCGTGGCGCTGGCATTGCTCATCTTCTATGCGACCGGTTCGCTGACAACGGCTGAAACGCGGGTGTGGTTGTTCGGCGTTGTCGTGGCGGAGTTGATGATTGCCCTGTTCGTGGCGACGACGACTGCGGCGACGTCGATGACGCGGGAGAAGGAATCGAACACGATGGAGCTTCTCCTCGCCACGCCGATGACGAGCAAGACGATCATCACCGGCAAGATCTGGGGCCTGGTCCACGCCGCCGGCCCGATGCTGCTCCTGCCCTACACAGCGATCGCCCTGTTTCTATTCTGGGATCTCGTGACGGGAAAGTTGTTCGGTGCCAAGGCCAACCCGGTCGTGAATATCGAGGCGCTCCTCACGCTGCCGATACTGTTGATCGCCTTTACCTCGTTCGCCTGCATGATCGGCCTGATGTATTCCATCAACAGCAAAAAGACGATCGCGGCGGTATTCACCAGTATGTCGATCGTGATCCTGGTATTCGGTCTGACCGGCGGCTGCGCGTCGATTGTTCGGACGTCGGCGAACGGGGGCATCATGACGGCGGCCTTCATGCCGCTGACGCCCTTTACCGCCTGCTACATGGTGATCGACCCGGCTCTGGCGGC
>CAYXGR010000594.1:0-1882 GCA_964464525.1 uncultured Planctomycetaceae bacterium | reverse complement strand
ACGCAGAGGCAAGAGTGCGTCGATCGGGGCTTAGGCTCAGGGCCAGCACGGCGGCATCATGCTCCGTCCGGCGATCGACCTCGCGGCCCGTTTCAACATCCCAAACTCGGATCGAAGGGTCGGTGCTTGGGGCACCCCCCCAGATCCCACTGGCCGACGCCAGCCAACGCCCCTGCTCGTCCAGGAACAGCAGCGCGTTGATCCGCTCCTTGTGTCCTTCAAGCGTTTGGATGATCTGCGGCCTATTTAAATCGCTGATGTCCCAAACAAAGGCAGCTCCACCTGAGGTTCCAGCCGCAAGCCTCAGGCCGTCGTCGCTGACCGCGATGGATGTGTACGAGTGAAGCCAATCATTCTCGGCCACGATCCGGAAGGGGCTTGTCCAATCGCCGAACGCCCACAATTCAACCCGCCCCCTGTCAATGGGATACCCACGGGTTCCGGTAGCGATCGCCAGGAGGTCTCTGCCCGCGCTTTTAAAGCAGGCCAATCCTTCCGGGCAGACCGAATCGGTGAAGTAATGCCGGGCCACCGGAGCGCCTCGCGCCACGTCCCAGACTATGAAACTGCTATCACCAGCGGGTCCGGCGGAGACTACAAATCGCCCGTCCGGACTGAACGCTACATCGGAGAGGCTCGTGTCGTGTTCGGGAAGAGCGGGCACGTCCTCCGTGCCGGGCATCCAGAGTTTGACCGCCCCGTCCATCGCGGCTGAAACGACCCGACCGTCGGGCAAGAACGCCACCTGAGTAATCGACGCTGTGTGACCTCGCAAGGTTTCCAGCAAGCTCCTGCGCCGGACCGACCAGTTGCGCTGACCGCCGTACCCGGAGACCAGAGCATTCTCGTTGACGTCCCAGATACGAATCGTGCGGTCGTAGCCACCGGATACCAGTCGCGTTCCGGTCGTATCAAACGCCACGGACAGCACCGATTGAGTGTGTCCTGTCAGAACGCCGATTTTGGTGCCGCCCGATGCGCCCGGCGTGCCATGGCGTCGGTCTTTGTCGGCCTGCCTGATGCTATCCGGGACGTCCCAAATGCGAATGGTCTCGTCTACGGATGCGGATGCCAATCTTCGCCCGTCCGGACTGAAGGCGACGCCGGTCACGTGATCGCTGTGGCCGATCAGCACGGCGACCTCGCAATCTTTTCCACCCTCGGCAGCCCGCTCCATGTCCCAGAGCCGAATCGTTTGGTCATTGGAGCTGGACGCGAGCAGCGTGCCATCGGGACTGAACGCGAGGCCATAAACCCACCGTTCATGGCCTAAAAGTGTAATCACGTGCTTGGCCGTTGGCGCATCTGAATCGTCAGGTTCGTTTGGGTCGATTTCTTGCATGACCAGGTCCGAGAGATCCCGCAATTCGATCGCATTCTCGGCTGTTGAAGCAAGCCAGTGGGTACCGGGGCGGAAAGCCAGGAGTGGGCCTGCACCCGGCACGGGCCAGCTCGCCAACCAGGGGGAGTCAGGGGGTGAGTCGACCATGCGTACCCGAATCCACGCATCATTCGCGTCGGCCGACATACCAACACTCTCCGCCAACAGCAAGCCGTCGGAGCTAATCGCGATGGACAGAGCTGGCTGCTCGCTTTCCAGCCGCTGGGTCAAGCGCGCCGGCTCGTCATTCCGATCAAATACGCTCAGCACGCTCCGATCGGGCTTTCCTTCCAACACGGCCAGGTTATTTCCGGTCGGGTCGACCGCGAATCTCACGTATATGGCATCCGATTCAAGCAGGGTCTGGATGCTTTGATCCAACCGGCCGTAAAGATGTCTCCACTCCCATGCCCGCTTGTCTTCCTCAACCGATTCCAGGACGACCCGTGCCGTGCCCACGTCGTTGGCCTCGATGCCCGCCTGGGCCGCGCGGAGTGTGGC
>CAYXGR010000593.1:0-1883 GCA_964464525.1 uncultured Planctomycetaceae bacterium | reverse complement strand
ACCCAGTAGTGACTTCCGTCCTTGGCCCGGTTCTTGATCTCGCCCGACCAGACGCGACCGCCGGCAATCGTCTTCCATATGTCCCGGTAGAACTCGGGCGGGTGCTCGCCGCTCTTGACGATGCGATGGTTTCGGCCGAACAGCTCATCACGCGAATAGCCGCTGATCTCACAGAACCCGTCATTGGCGTGGGTGATGTTACCCCGGATGTCCGTGATGCTGATGATGGCATGCTGGTCGAGCGCGTACTTCTGGCACGCTAGCTCGGCCGCGGCGATTTTCTCTCGTTCCAACGCCGCATCGCGATCCGCGACAGTCTGTTTGAGACCGGCATTGACTGCGCCGAGGTGCCGATGCACACGGAGAATGAACAGCGTGCCAACCGTAGCAGCAAGCGTCAGGATCAGCACGGCGATCAAACCGAGGTTGCGCGCATTGAGCGTCGCGAGAACGCCACTGCGTGACCAGTACATCTCATCGGGTTGGCCCGCCCAGAGGGTCCACGTTCCACCACGATCGGCGGTGGGGATCGGGCGGACCTCGGAGTACAGGAGCCGATCGTCGGGTACCCACCCGACACCGGCGGACTGGGATGCTTCCCATTGACCATGCGTGCGAGGCGCTACGACATACGAGTACGATTGATTGAATATCGCGGTGTGGCCCGTCATCAACAGATCGCTGAGGGCCTGACTGAGAATGATGCCGGAGACGCATCCACGCAGCACCCCCGCCCGGTCGAAGATCGGTACGGATAAGACGAGCCCCGAACGGTCGTCGTCATTCGGAGCCTTCGGGTGGAAGCGTGAGTTGTCGCACGTGACGACCTGCGATCCTCCAAGCGCCGGGTAGTCGAGCGCGTGAATGGATTCCTCGTTCGGACAATGCTCGAGCATCCAATCAAGTTGGGTGCGCATCAGTCGATACTCAAATATCTCAATCTCTTCGACTTCTCCTCCTTCGCCATCCGATAAATCATCGTGGCTGCCGGTGGCCTGTCCGACGGCGGTCCGTCCAACGATGAACTCGTCAAACGTGGTGATCGGTTCGCGCGGATTGGAATGCCGAGGATTGGTCCCGTCCGGATCGAGATCGACGGGAACGACGTACAGCTCGCTCACCGCGATGTCCGAGACGAGCGAGTTGTAGAGCTCCTGCACCGTCATCCGCGTGTTGATGTCCAGCATGTTGCCGTCGCGGTTCATGGTGCCGTCGTGTTGGCTCCAATCGATGGAGCGCACACCGGGAAGGCGCGCAATGGTGCGCAGCGAACGATAGATCTCGTCGAACGTCAGTTTGACACGATGAACGGTTAGCCCCGTCGCGGCGGCGCTTTCGGTCCGATATGCGGCCAGTTCCGACCGCAAACCGATGCGGGAGTTCCTCTCCACGAGCGCGGCCAGCCCGAGACCGACGACGAGAATGATGAGATAGATCGATCGCTGCATGGTTCGCCACTTGCTCAGTATGCAATCCCGCGGATTTTCCGCCCTCGGCGCGCGCGGCCTCAAGAGTCTGCACCGCTATGCAGACACCGCAGGTATTCATCGGACCCACCCGGACCCTGCATGATGTCTCGTTTCCGCGCGCGATGGACCGAAAATCCCTCTTTTCGGCGCTCTTGGGAAATGTGAATACAGGCCACTGCAGGCATATCCCCACCGACATCACCTGACACTATATAACCAAATATGATTATCTCTATATATTCTATTAAACGCCATAGTACCATTGTCGTCGAACAGCGCGTGTACCGCCCTTTCAGGGCTGGGTGTTTGGGCCGCTGACCCAGGGCGGCGCTGCGCGGCTTACGCCGCTTCGCTCTGCCCTGGGCTGACATGTTGCGCCCCTGCAGGGCAAAAAGAAGCATGCAACAATTCGGG
>CAYXGR010000592.1:0-1886 GCA_964464525.1 uncultured Planctomycetaceae bacterium | reverse complement strand
AGCGAGTGGGGCCGACGGTCAACGGCCTGCTCCAGATAGAACCACACGCTGACACGCCGGGGTTCCGAATGAAATCCGCATAGAGTGTCATACACCCTCCACCCATCGTCAATCGCCAAGACCCTTGACTTGTTTTCAGTTCCCAGTACGATCCCCTCCGTGTAAATCACACCCACATCCCAAGGAGGCGAACCGCCATGAACGCCCGACGATCCAGAATCTTCATCACTATGATGGTCCTGTCCGTCTGCGTAACGCCCCGCGAGTCAACTTTCGCCGTCGACGGCACACCGGTCTGGATCCAGTCCCAGGTAGCCACCGTGAGCCCCGGTTTTTCAATCACCTCCCCCAGTTTCGCCTTCAATCATCACGGCACGGCATCGGTCGCCTGGTCCGCCTTCCAAAGCACGGTGGGGTCCAATACCGTGTTTCGGTCCGAGTTGTCGGGTCTGGGTATCTGGTCGCATCACACCGTCGAAATTGTTAATGGCGCCGGTCTTCAAACGGCGCTGGCCTTCGACCGGGCCGAACGGCCGACGGTCGCCTGGGTCAACGCCAACGGATCCGTCCGGGCGCAGTTCAACGATGGGCTGATCGGGACGGTCGCCGCGATCGCCACGGCGAATACGATGCAGCCCGCCCTGTCGCTATCCTTCGATCTGGCGGGCGATCTGCGCGGCGTGTTCAACGGCACCGCCCCCGGCAACCTGTTCGACATCAGCGAGGTTGGCGGTGTCTACGCCAGCAGTAGCATCACCACATTCCCCGCCGTCGATAGCGTGATCGATCTGGATATGGCGACCGACAACGCAGGTCTGGGCCATATCATTGCCCGGAGCGTACTCCCAAGCACTTCCCAGGCAGTCATGATCGCCTCCCAACCGAGCTTCGGCGGCGACTGGTCCTCGGCGGTCCTCACCACGGCGGATGCGATCAACGGCGTCGCCATCACCACCGACCCGACCGACGGCAACGTCGCCCTGGCCTACACCACCTTCGACACCGCAACAAACACGTCCGAGCTGAACTATGTGAAGTCCAACGGCACTTCGCTAATCACAACGACGATACTGTCCTCAACCACCGAAGTTTTTCAGGATGTCGATCTCGCGTTCGACTTCTCTGACGGCCGGCCCGCCATCGCCTACGAGCGGCAGGTGACCGCGACCGCCGCCGAGCACATGATGTTCGCCTTCCTCGATGCAGGGCAACTCTGGCAGACGAGCCTGGTGGACGCTACGATCTCGCTCGAAGATCCGCTGGGAGGCCTGCGCGGCCCGTCGCTGGCGTTTGACGATTTCGGAACCAGTTTCCCGGCCATCGCCTATGTCGATTCCGACGAGTCGCTCGCCGTCTCGTTCGATCCGCCGGTGCCCGAGCCTTCCACTTTCGCCCTGTTCCTGCTCGGCGCGGCCCTCGGGATGCGCCCTTCGCGACGCAGGCGCGGGTTCATTGAATCGCGGTGATGGACTCAGCTTGCATTGAGCCTGGGAGTGAAGACTGAAATTCCTGTGGCACCGGTTTCCAACCGGTGCGTGCCCAAGGCGTGAACCTGCGGCATGTTGATTGATGCAGTCATGACTTGAATGAGGATTGAATGTTCGGATTGGACGACGAGCGAATCCTGCGACTCCGAGACGGGCTCTTCCTGTCGCTCTCTCTCCTGATCATCCTGGTCATGTGGGGCGGTCTCTGGGGACTGCCGCTCTGGACGAGCGTGATCGTCTACATCCTGGTCGCGTTGAATGCGATGGCGATTCTTCACATCGTCCGCCTTACCGGTCTAGACGCCGTGGCAACAAGCCCATTGCCCATCGCCACCGTCATCGCCATGGTCCTCTGTTCGCTCGTCCGCATGTTCTGGGCCATCATGTACGGGGATTAAA
>CAYXGR010000591.1:0-1888 GCA_964464525.1 uncultured Planctomycetaceae bacterium | reverse complement strand
TTCTCGCAGGCGTTTTTCCACGAAGCGGCGATACGGCTCCCGCATCAGGGCGGGATTGTTCACGAACAGGATGATCGTCGGCGGGCGGATCGACACCTGCGTCGCATAGTAGATCTTGGGCTGTGCACCTTGTTTGTCGGCCGCCGGTTGGTGGATGGCGAGCGTGTCCTCGAGGGCACGATTGAGTTGACCGGTCGTCACACGCAACCGGGCCTGCTTGAAGAGGCTCTGTGCCAGGTCGATCGTGGACTGGATGTTGCGGTCTTCCGTGGCCGTTGTGAAGGCCAGTGGTGCATAGGCGAGGTGCGGTAGCGTCTTCTCCAGGTAGTCGGCATAGGCCTCGGCCCCGGCCCGGCCCTTGGCCAGATCCCACTTGTTGACCACGAGGATACAGGGCTTGTACGCATCCACGATGAATCGGGCGATTTTCTTGTCCACCTCGCCGACCGAGGATGTTGAATCGATCAGAAACAGAACGATGTCGGTCCGGCGTATCGATGCCAGTGCCCGGGTATAGCCGTAATATTCGATGTCGGTTTTGTGCTTTCGCTTTTTCTTGATGCCGGCGGTGTCGATGGCGATGAATTCGCTGCCGTTCCGATCGAAGCGAACGTCCACCGAATCGCGCGTCGTGCCCGGCACCTCACTCACGATCACGCGATCTCCACCTGCCAGGGCGTTGGTGAAGGTGCTCTTGCCGACGTTTCGCCGGCCAACCAGAGCGATCTTCATGACCGGATCGGGGGCCTCGTCGGCCACGAGATCGCCGAGGCGTGAAAACACGCATTCCATCAACTCGCGTCGGTTGTGGCCGTGCAACGCGGAGACACAGACTGGTTTTCCGAAACCCAGCGCAGCCAGCGCGCCGGCCCGATCCTCCTGCCGGGGGGTGTCCGCCTTGTTGGCCACGAGCTGCACCGGCGTCTCGACCGAACGGAGCAGCCGGGCCACTTCGTTGTCCAGCGGCGTGATTTCTTCGATGAGATCCACGACAAAGAGGATCAGCGAAGCGCCGGCGATGGCGTATCGGATCTGGCCTTCCACATGTTCGGTGAGATCGTCGTGGTCCTCGATGCCGTAGCCGCCGGTGTCAACGATCTCGATGTATCGATCGTCCAGTTCGATGACGGCGTTGATCCGATCGCGTGTGACGCCCGCGGTCGGATCGACAATGCTGATCCGCTGCCGCGCGAGGAGATTGAGCAGGGAGCTTTTGCCCACGTTGGGACGTCCGACGATTGCGACCATGGGGAGTGACATAGGGATTCGAGTTTCGAGTTTTGAGTTGTTGGTAACCAGTTTCCAGTGTTCAGTATCTAGAAGATGGGGGCGGATTGCAAGATGGGAGGGAGGGGAGGAATATTGATGTGTGCATGACAAGATCGACGGGTGTTGTTCGGAGCATTGCCGGTCACCCGTTTCCAGTTTCTTCTCCCTATCAGGAAGCCCGTTGTAATGGGCTGAATGGATGGAGGGACGTTTCACCGGCCCCAAGGGGCCGGCCTGAAGCCCGCATCGCGGGGAAGCCCCGTGAACGGGGCTGGGGGATTCGGTTCGCCATGCCCGCGCCAAAGGCTTGGGCATGCCACCCGGTCGACAGCCGGCTGAGGGTCATTGTGAGGGGTGCACACCACCGACTGAAGTCGGCGGCAAACGAAAACTGCCCGGCTGAAGCCGGCATGGAATCCGCCGATTGTGTCATGGGACCCTTTCAATCCGGGTCCATGACACTCTGCGTGGTTTCTATTCAGGGCTGCGGCGCGTCAACGCGGGGTTCTTGCTGGAGTAGGCCGTTGACCATCGGACCCACTCGCTTGCGCTCGGGGCTCGGATTCGGGGCTCGGATTCGCTCATCTGCATGATCAACAGATGAGTCTGATGACCCATC
>CAYXGR010000590.1:0-1894 GCA_964464525.1 uncultured Planctomycetaceae bacterium | reverse complement strand
ACATATTCCCGTTGCACGTTCTTCGCCTCTTCCGCGTCAGACACCTCATCGCTGTGGCAGGCGTGCTTCTTGCCGCGCTCGGCGAGGATTCGCTGCTGCTCCGCCGTCAGACCCGGCGACGACATCGCCGATCGCTCCGGCTGGAAGCCCGCATCCTTCCCGCTGGCGAATGCCATAATCTCCTTGCTGATCCGCATGCTACACCAGTCGTGACCGCACATGGCGCAGAAGTCCGTATCCACGTCCAGATCCTCGTCGTGAAACGCCCGGGCCTGATCACCGTTGAAGGCGATCTCAAACTGTCGCGGCCAGTTGAGCGCCGCGCGGGCCTTCGACATGTCGTCGTCCCACTGGCGGGCGCCGGGAATGTTTCGGGCCACATCCCCCGCATGAGCCGCGATCTTGTAGGCGATGCACCCCTCGCGGACATCATCGGCCTTGGGCAGGCCGACGTGCTCTTTCGGCGTGACGTAGCACAGCATCGCCGCGCCGGCGCGGGCCGCCTCGGTCGCGCCGATGCAACTCGTGATGTGGTCGTAGCCGGGGAAGACATCCGTCACCAGCGGGCCGAGCACGTAGAAGGGCGCATCGTCGCAGATTCGCTGCTCGATCTGCATGTTCCAGGCGATCTCGTGGAGCGGGACGTGACCGGGGCCTTCGACCATGACCTGGACTCCGGCCTCCCGGGCGCGATGGGTCAACTCGCCGAGCACTTGCAGCTCCGCGATCTGTGCGGCGTCGCCCGCATCCTTCAGGCACCCCGGCCGCACGCCGTCGCCGAGCGAATAGGTCACGTCGTATTCCCGCATGATCGCGCTGATCTCGTCGAAGAGATCGTACATCGGGTTCTGCCGGTTGTGGTGGATCATCCACTTGGCCAGCATCGACCCGCCGCGGGAGACGAGGCCGCAGACACGGTCCTTCGCAAGGTGAAGGTTCTCCTTCAGAACGCCCGCGTGGATGGTGAAATAGTCGACGCCCTGTCGGGCCTGGTGTTCGATCGTCTTCAGGATGGTGTCGGCGTCCAGGTCCTCGATGTTGCGGCCGATGATCATCGAATAGATCGGTACGGTGCCGATGGGGATCGTGCTGTGGTCGATGATTGCCTGGCGACATTCGTCGAGATTTCCCCCGGTCGAGAGGTCCATCAGCGTGTCGGCGCCGTACTTCTGGGCCCAGCGCAGTTTCTCGACCTCCTCCGCCGTGTCGGACGAGACCGGGCTGGCGCCGATGTTGGCGTTGATCTTGGTCGTGATCATCCGGCCGATGCCCATCGGGTCGAGTCGCTTGGGCGCCGACTCGCCTCGAAGAAGATTGTCGTCCTCAATCGCCTTCATCCGGTCGGTGACGGTCTGGTTCACCCACAGCCCGGCATCGGCCTGGTGGCCGGGATGACCGGCCGGCGTGGAGGGGTAGGGGAAATCGGGATTGACGATTTTGGATTGGGGATCGCGGCCATTCCCACCAGCCTTGCCTGAAGTGGGAATTTCGCTATTCACTTTTTTCCATCCCTCGCTCGGTTCGGCGCCGGCCGCGCCTGCGAGGTGGCGGACATTCGCCGGGATGACCAGTCGCCCGCGAGCGACTTCTTCGCGAATGAACTCCGGCGTCACGTTCTCGCGAATCGCCACGCGAACCATTTCCGACGTAATCCGCCCTTGCCGGGCGGCCTGTAGCTGAGTCATTGGAAATCTCCCTGAATCTCGGCGCGTCAACCCCCCGCCCGCGCGTGGTCTCATCCTGATACAAGGATTTTAAGTGAGAATCCTCGATAAGTCATCGAGGGCAAAACCGCCACCGGCGCCATGAAACCAAGGCGCACGTATACCCTATTCGCTTCGGGTTGGGGGGATGAAATCGAAACGTGGAAACCTGATTTTATTATCAAGGCGCC
>CAYXGR010000589.1:0-1928 GCA_964464525.1 uncultured Planctomycetaceae bacterium | reverse complement strand
GCGTCGAGGACATCACCGCCGTCCTCATGGGCGGTCACGGCGACGACATGGTCCCCCTGCCCCGTTACACCAGCGTTGGCGGCGTCCCCGTCACCCAACTCATCGCCAAGGACAAGCTCGACGCGATCGTCCAGCGCACCCGCAAGGGCGGCGGCGAAATCGTCTCGCTGCTCAAGACCGGCAGCGCCTTCTACGCCCCGGCCGCCGCCTCGATCCAGATGGCGGAGGCGATCATCAAAGACAAGCGTAGAATCCTCCCCTGCGCCGCCTACTGCGACAAGGAATATGGCGTCGGTGGCTACTTCGTCGGCGTTCCCTGCATGCTTGGCACGGGCGGCGTCGAAAAGGTCATCGAACTGGACCTTGACCCTGGCGAGCGGGACATGTTCCAATCCAGCGTCAACCACGTGAAGGAACTCGTCGCCTGGGTCGAAGAGCACTGGCAGTAGCGAGGAATACCCCACCCCGACAGGGGTGGAGGTCTGTAGCCACGAGTGGAGTCCCGGGACGGGACGGAACTCGTGGACAATGATCCATCCCAACAATCCCCACCCCGGTAGGGGTGGAGGAAGAGGCTAACCACCGACCAGATAAACGGAGCACCCTGTTACTGAGAACAGATCCTCCAGGTACGTGGGGATCAGGGGGCAAGTGTTTTTGTTCACGCAACCTCTCAAAACGGCATCTCAATCGGCGGCGTCACGCCCAGTCTTTCGAGCCGCTCCGGCTCCACATCGATCCCGAATCCCGGGCCGTCCAGCGGTTTCCAGCGACCGCCGAAACCAAACCGCAACGGCCGTGCAACGACATCGTCCGTCAATAAAAACCGGCCGAAGCTGCCCTCCACCCGCCAAATGCCGGGAACCATCTGAAGAAAGAACCGACCCGCGGCGGAGAGAATGCTCGTCTCGCCCACCATGCACCCAAGCTGACAGGCGATCCCATGCCGACGTGCCAGAATAGCCAACCGAATCGCGGGAATCAGCCCGCCGTTCTTGCTGATGCGAATATTGAACCAGCCCGCCCCGCGGTGAATAATCAGGGCCTCCGCGTCGTCCGGCGTCACCAGCGACTCGTCCGGCATCAGTGGCAGCTTCGTGCGTTTCGCCAACGTCCCCCATTCCACACCCGCGTTTTTGGCCAGCGGCTGCTCGACGCACACAATCGGCAGATCCTCCCACGCCCGAAGCCGCTCCGTCGCCCGTTCAAGATCCCACGCTCCATTGGCATCAAGGACAAGCGTAGTTTTCCCCCGTGCAAGCCCTCGCCCCAACGCCCGTACCGTCGCCGCCAGCCGATCCCCGTCGCCAGCGTCCCCGACCTTGAGCTTGAAGTGGCGAATCCCCCCGAGGCGACACTTCCGGACGAACCGCCCAATGCGGTCGGGCGGCATGCTCGAGATCGCGACGCTGAAGCGTGCCGTTTCCCGGCTGCCCGGCGAACCCAGCCACGTCTCCTCGAAGTACCCCGCGATCGATTCCAGCGATCGACCGAAGGCACGGCTGTAACCGTCGAGTAATGCCAACTCCACCGCTGCCCGAGCGGCGGTCACAACACGCCCCTCGCCATCCACCAGCGGCAGTTCGGCCGCCGCCTCGATCGCCTCCCCAAAGTTCGCCGGTCGCAGGTCGACGAGAATCGGCACGAACAGCTCGCGGATACTCCGAACGACGTCCTCGTGCGATTCCCCGGTCACATAAGTCCGCGGATGCGTCTCGCCGGTTCCAATCGTGTGATCGGCCAGTTCGATCCGCACCACGATCGGCTCGGCGCAGACCCGCTCGGCGGCGGCGTGTGCAAATTTCCGCCGCATCGGGATGGCCAAGCTGTGCACCCACACCCGCGAGATCGGAATCGATCGGCTCATGCCACGGATTCTACGAGGCCCGCCCATCTTCCGCGACGACCCCGTCCCCCGCGTGCCACTG
>CAYXGR010000588.1:0-1930 GCA_964464525.1 uncultured Planctomycetaceae bacterium | reverse complement strand
TATGAAATTTGCCCCGGATCGAAACGGCCCAACGCCTCTTCCAGCGCGCCCATCATTTCGCCGACCGTGGCGTAGGCCTTGGAACCGTCGATGAGGGCGGGCATGACGTTGCGACCGGCCCGGGCCTCGTCGGTGATGATGTCCATCGCATCGCGGACGGCCGCATCATCGCGCCGGGCCTTCAGCGCCTTGAGATTGGACATGACCTCGGCCTCGACGTCGTTGCCGATCTTGAGGAGGTCGATCGGCTCCTCGTGGTCGAGGGTGAAATCGGTCACGCCGACGAGCTTCTTGTCGCCTCGCTCCACGGCACTGCTGTAGCGATAGGCGGCGTCGGCGATCTCCCGCCGGACGTAGCCGCTCTCGATGGCCGCGATCATGCCGCCGGTCTCCTCGATGTGTTCGATGTATTCGCGGGCCTCGGCCTCCAGCTCGTTCGTCAGCGACTCGACGAGGTAGCTGCCGCCGAGGGGATCGGCCGAGTTCGTGACGCCTGTCTCATGGGCCAGGACCTGCTGCGTACGCAGGGCGAGGGTGACGGCCTGCTCGGTGGGCAGGCAGACGGTTTCGTCCATGCTGTTGGTGTGGAGCGACTGGCAGCCGCCCATGACCGCCGCCATCGCCTGGTAGGCCACGCGCATGATGTTGACATAGGGCTGTTTTGAATAGAGGCTGCAACCGGCCGTCTGAGCGTGGAAGCGGAGCCACATCGACCGCTCGTTTTTCGCGCCGAAGCGATCCCGCATGTAGTGGGCCCAGAGCCGCCGGGCCGCCCGGTACTTGGCGATCTCCTCGAAGAAATCGTTGTGGCTGTTGAAGAAAAACGAGAGGCGCGGGGCGAAGGCGTCGATGTCCAACCCCCGGTCGATCGCCGCCTGGGCATAGTGAAGCCCGTCGCCGAGGGTGAAGGCGAGTTCCTGACCGGCGGTCGAGCCGGCCTCGCGGATGTGATAGCCGCTGACGCTGACGGGGTTGTACTGCGGCAATTCCTTCGCGCAGAACTCGATGGTGTCGGTCACCAGGGCGACGCTCTCGGCCGGGGGGAAGACGATTTCGTTCTGGGCGTGGAACTCCTTGAGGATGTCGTTCTGGCAGGTGCCGCGCAGCGTGTCGCGGGCGACGCCCTGCTTGTCGGCGGTGGCGATGTAGAAGGCGAGGAGGATCGCGGCCGGGGCGTTGATGGTCATCGAGACGCTGACGTCGCCGAGGTGGATGCCGTCGAAGAGGGTCTCAAAATCGGCCAGCGAATCGATCGCCACACCGCAGCGGCCGACCTCGCCCATCGACAGGGTGTCGTCGCTGTCGCGGCCCATGAGCGTGGGCAGGTCGAACGCCGTGCTCAGACCGGTCTGCCCGCGTTCGAGGAGGAACTTGAACCGCTCGTTGGTCTGCCGGGCCGAGCCGAAGCCGGCGAACTGGCGCATGGTCCACAGGCGCTTGCGGTACATCTCCTTGTGGACGCCGCGCGTGAACGGGAATTCGCCGGGCTTGCCCAAGTGCGATTCGGGGTCCATCTCGGCGATGTCCTGAAAGTCATAGACCGTCTGGACCGGGCGGCCGGAGATGGTCGTATGGGGGCCGATCTCGTTCGGATGCGTCGAGGTCTCTTGCATGGGGTTCACTCCTGGTATTTCAGTATATTTCAAGCGTTTTTTCGGTAGTCATGAAAGCCCCGGCCGGTCTTGCGGCCGCAGTGGCCGGCGTCGACCAGCTTTCTCAGCAGCGGGCAGGGGCGGAACTTCGGATCGCCGAGGTCGCGGTGCAGGACTTCGAGAATGTGTAGACAGACGTCCACGCCGATGAAATCCGCCAGCGTCAGCGGACCCATCGGAAAGTTGCACCCCTGCTTCATGATCTCGTCGATCGTCTCGGCCTCGGCGACACCCTCCATCAGCGTAAAGGCCGCCTCGTTGATCATCGGCATCAGCAC
>CAYXGR010000587.1:0-1939 GCA_964464525.1 uncultured Planctomycetaceae bacterium | reverse complement strand
ACTTGATCAATCAGTCCGCGGCGTCTGGAACTCGCGTATGGATCGCGGATTCCACAGGGTTGAACACCGCGCGCGGACAACACCCTTCGAGCAAGCCCGCGCACGCCAGGGCGTACCGTATCACGCACTGGGGCGTCTCTTTAATCCTTATCCTGATGCTGGCCTCCTGCACACAGCCCAATGGCTCGATTAATGCGCGTCAGTCCGATGCCGCCGAAATCCAGGCATCCGAAGCGGTTGTGGCACCTGCGTCTGTATCCAAGCCGAAAGTCAATAAACCCTATCAGAATGTCCAGCACATTGAGGACATGGGGATTGCCGTCACCTATTCGATTTCACCTCTGAAGGGAAAGAACAAGCCGGACGCGATTTACGCAGGTGATGACGTGGAGGTTCGCTTCGAGATCACGGACGCGACGACCGGATCACCCCTTTCCAACGTGAACCCCGGCGCATGGATTCACAGCAAAAGCCATGCCCAAGTCGAAACCTGCAAGGACAAGATCCAATCATTTCTCAATGCCAGCCTCAGCACACGTGCGGAGTATGATCTCAACGTCTTCTACGTGCTCGCGCTCAACGATGAGCCGAGCATTACCGTGGTCGATCCACTCTTCGGCTACGGCGGCACCCAACTCCTGGCCATGATCCGACTCCCCGGTGTCGGCGAGGATTGGCTGCTCAACGACGATCAGACACGGCTGTATGTTACGATGCCGCTCATCAACCAAGTCGCCGTGATCGACACTGCCAATTGGGAAATCATTCACCGTGTGACCGTCGGCGTGCAGCCCACGCGTATCCGCATGCAGCCGGACGGGAAGTATCTCTGGATCAGTTGCATCGAGAGAACGACGGATGGTGTTCAGGGCGTCGTATCCGTGATCGACACCGACACCCAGGAGGTGTCCGCCGACTTGAAGATCGGCCGTGGCCATCACGAAATCGCCTTTTCCGAGGATTCCGCGTTTGCCTATGTCTCGAACAATGAGACGGCGTCCGTCGCCGTCGTCGACGTACAGGCATTGAAAACACTTAAGACGATCAAGATCGGCAGCAGCGCGGGCGAACTGGTCTACTCCTCGGAAAGCCGCTGTGCCTATGTCGTGGATGGTGTTGATGGAAAAATCGCGGTGATCGACGGCCGCACACACACCCTCATCACCCACATTCCCGCGAAACCCGCCTTGGGCACGATCAAAATCATGCCCGGCGATCGATATGTCTTCGTGGCCAATCTGAATGAGGCCACCGTGGAAGTCATCGACGTCGCCCGCAACGTCATCATCCAGACGGCCGACGTCGGTCCCGAACCTGATCAGATTTTCTTCACGATGAATCTTGCCTACGTTCGATCTCGCGGGAGCGAACTGATCCTGATGATCCCGCTCGATCACGTCGGCACGGATGGACCGCTTTCGGTTGTGGACTTCAGCGGCGGGCATACGCCCTTCGGGATGGAGGAGCATCCCAGTCTCGCCGCCGGGATCGCCCAAGCCCCGAGCGGTCTCGCCGTCGTCGTGTCCAATCCGGTCGATAAGGCGATCTACTATTACCGCGAGGGAATGGCCGCCCCCATGGGGCACTACACGAACTATGGCCGCGAACCGCGCGGTGTGCTCGTCGTCGATCGAAGCCTCAATGAAGTATCACCCGGTGTCTATTCCACCCAGCTCAAACTGGATAACAGCGGAGACTATGACGTGTCCTTCCTGCTCGATGTTCCGCCGCTCATTCACTGTTTCGATCTGAACGTCGAAAATCGACCGGGTACGATTGTACAAGGAAGATCAAAACCGATCACGATAGAACCCATCATGGATAATCGGCAGGTCGTGGCCGGCGAATCGGTGCGAATCCGATTCGCCGTTCGGGATACGGCCACGGGTCAGCCACGTGACGATTTGAAGGATTTGAATGTGGTGGCATTCTCCGCGGG
>CAYXGR010000586.1:0-1941 GCA_964464525.1 uncultured Planctomycetaceae bacterium | reverse complement strand
GAGCCGGAGTCGACGCCGGAGAACCCGAGTGAAGGTGAGCAGCCGGTGATTGACCTAACTCCCCCCGTTGTCTGCGGAGCGGGATCCACGCCGTTGATGGGGTCGATGGCGATCGGTTTGGTCTGCATGAGCATGCGGAGAAGAAGGTTTCAACTCTCGAGGCGATAGGGACGACGCATGATATGAGACAGTCGCCTCAGAGAACGAGGGCGGGACTGGGATCCAACGTGACCCCGGCTCCGCCCTCGTCTTTATTTGGCGGCATCCCGAATTGCCTCGCGGGTTTGGACATGCTGATGTCACTGAGCTCATTCCGAAACTCTGTCCAAGAGGCTGGGATCCGTTCGCCAGTGAATTCGTAGTGCAGGTCAGGTGGCGATGATAACTCAGGCCACCCAATAAAAACCCCTGATACCATGGCAGCGCCATTCGGATTGAGCGTCGATGTCGATGATGGCGACCCTGCCTGGCCTGCTGGGGATCGGAACCCATCGGAAAAAGGCGAGGTACCAATTCACGCAACGGTGGTTCCCGGCTGATGCGAAGAAGAGGGCGGGGTTAAGATAAGGCAACTGATCCGAACACCGCCCTCAAGCATCCGCGGATGAAGACGATCCGCTGGCAGTCGGTGTGACATGATGTTACAATGAAGTTTGATCGGCTGTTCGGATTGCATATGGGTTGAACTCCTGGGAATTGAATCCAAAGATGAGTGATCACGTCACACAGGCATCTCTTCTGTCGCGAGTTCGGGATCCCCAGAACCAGTCTGCATGGCGGGAGTTCGAAGCCAAGTACCGAGACCTGCTGCTCTGTTATGCTGAGCGACGCGGCTTGCAGCCTGCCGACGCGGAAGATGTCCGGCAACAGGTGATGGTCAACCTGTCCCGCTACCTGAGGGATTTCAAATACGACCCCGCCCGCGGGCGTTTCCGCAGCTACCTCGGCCGCATGGTTCGCAACGGCGTCGCTCAGATCATGACCCGCCGCAAAATCGGCGAGGTGGCCCTGGATACGAGTGTAAAAGCGGCAGTGCCCGGCAAAGATGAGGCCGAGGTAGACGAACTCTGGGAGGATGAGTGGATGAAGCACCACTACCGGACAGCGATGATCGCGATCCGCCAGCGCGTGGAACCCCAGACTGCGGCTATCTTCGAGCGGTTCGTCGCCGGCGATTCTGCCGAACAGATCGCCCAGGCCTTCGACATATCCAACCAGGCTGTGCAAAAAATCAAACAGCGTATGCGCGATCGCATGAAGGAGCAGATCGCACTTCAGATTCGCGATGAGGACGAGATGCCGGAAGACTGATCGTCACGATTGCTCGCTCCATTATTTCTGAACGGATCAATGCTTATCAATCAGCACTGGCATGATAGGCATGCGATCCCGCCTCTGACGCTGTCCCGTCTCCCTCATTCCGTCCACAAGATACTTGCGTAGAATCAGATCGTGTTCGTCCACTATCAACATCTCCTAACCCAAGTTGCGCCCAAGTACAGCATGGCCCATACAAGCGGCTTCTTGAAGGGGAAGAGTGCGGTTCGTTCGGATCCATCGCGCGCTTCTTCAAAAACGTCGGATGACGGGTTATAGTGTGAGTACGGTTGGTCTGGACGAACATCGTGTTCGTCGGTACATCCGTGTGCAGGAGAAGCTGGGGTCGGGCCAAGGTGAGCTCGAACTTGAAGTAGAGTTATGGAATCACGCCTTTTGGGCGTGGTCGATTACTATTCTTGTTTCATGGCGATGGCATGACCATACACACTCCTTGCAACCAGATCCCAGAAAATGCTGAAAACTACGTTATTGTGGGATTACCGGTTGTCGTCACCGGATTCTTGTAGATTAACTGAACAACCGTAAGTGCATGTAGTTAAGCATGTTGCGCCCGTAGCTCAGCAGGATAGAGCATCGGATTTCTAATCCGACGGTCCCAGG
>CAYXGR010000585.1:0-1958 GCA_964464525.1 uncultured Planctomycetaceae bacterium | reverse complement strand
CGCCGTTCACGCCTTCGCCGCAACCAACCGCCCGCTGAAGCCAAATCGTTCCATCGTGATCGCCCCAACCGGGCACCGCTCCGCGCACAAGGCACAGCGAATACACTTCTCCTCATCCTTGACAATCGCGGAGACCTCCGCGAAATCGATGTCCCCGTACCGCGTCCGCATCAAGTCCGCCAGTTCCCCGTCCCCGGTCAGTCGATCGCACGAAACCAACCGCAGACACAGCTCCGGGCACACATCCGCACAACCGCCGCAGAGGATGCACTTCTCCGAATCGAAGATCGTGTTCACACCACAGTCGAAACACCGGCACGCCTCGCGCACCGCGAGCGCCTCGTCATAGCCGGATTCCACAATCGCCGTCTGGCTCGATCGCCGATCCCCGGCAGCCACAACGGGAATCTCCGCCCGGGGAATTTTCTCGTAGTCCAATTCTCGCTCGTAACCGGGCAGGTTCAGTTGAACGAACTCATGCCGGGCCTCGAGGGATTGACCGGTCACGTAGGTATAGACGGACCGCGCACACTTCTTGCCGCTGGCGACCGCGTCGATCAGCAGCCGGGCACCGTAGGCAATATCGCCCGCCACGAAGACATCGGCCGCCGACGTCTGCAAAGACTCGGAGTTACTTTCGATGCCGCCGCGCTCCGTCAGCTTGACCTCATCCTTGGATTCAATGAATGAAAGGTCTGGCTGCTGGCCGATGGCCCACACAACCGTGTCGGCCTTGATCTTGATGAGTTGATCCTCGTCGAAGCGAGGGGCGAATCGACCGTCCTCCCCAAACACACTCAGGCAGCGCTTAAAGTGAACCTCCCGCACCGCGCCGGTCTCGTCGAGAATGATTTGCTTCGGGCCGAGCGATGCATGAAGTTTCACACCCTCCTCGTTGCCCTCGAGGATTTCCACGTCGTCCGCGGGCATCTCCTCGATACTCTCCAGGCAGCAGAGATGAACCTCGCTCACCCGCTCCTGGCGAAGGGCGCTCCGCGAGACGTCGTAACCAATCTGGCGGATGACCGTGCGAGACACATCGTAGGCCACGTTACCGCCGCCGATAACCACCACGCGACGGCCGAGTTTGACAAGCGTAGAATCGTCCGACCGATCGCGAAGGGCGACGTCGCGCAGAAACTCGACACCGCCGATGATCCCGCGCCCCTCGCTGCCGGGAATCGGCACCAATCGCGAACGCTTGGCGCCGACCGCGATGATCGTCGCCTTGTGGTTCTTCCGAATCTCCTCCAGGCTGATGTCCTTGCCCACCTGCGTGTTGCAGATGAACTCCACGCCCAGCGAGCGGATCACCTCCACCTCCGCCCGGATCAAGTCCCGCGGCAACCGATACTCGGGAATCCCCACGGCCAGCATCCCGGCGGGGATCGGCTCCATCTCATAAATCGTCGGCCGCAATCCCATCAGCGCGAGATCGTGGGCCGCCGCCAGCCCGGCAGGGCCTGAGCCGATGATGGCGATCTTCTCACCCTTTGCCTTCGGCGCCGGGAACCCTTCGAGAATCGACGACAGGGCGGCTATTTCCTCGGTGTTTCCACACGCGCGTTTTTTTGCAGGGGCCAGAACCCGTTTTAATAAGTTGATTGGTTTGAGTGTCTCTTTCGTGAATGACTCCGGACCATGCCGCTCGGTCACAAAACGCTTGAGCGCCCGGATGGAGATCGCCTCATCGACCGAACCCCGCCGACAGGCCGCCTCGCAGGGCGCGCCGCAGACCCGCCCGCAGATGGACGCAAGCGGATTCGGCCCCCGGGCGATCAAGTAGGCCCCCTCAAAATCGCCATTCGCGATCGCACGGACATAGCCCCGCGCATCAGTATGAACCGGACAGGCGGTCTGGCACTTGATCTGACGCTGCCAGTAGCCGTCGTCCGGAATCTCGACATGGATAGGATCAAGCACAGATAACGCCTTCATGGTTCATTCATATAACTCAT
>CAYXGR010000584.1:0-1959 GCA_964464525.1 uncultured Planctomycetaceae bacterium | reverse complement strand
GCTCTGACGAGGCCCCTTTCAAGCACCCTCTTACAGGATGCCCGCACCAAAACCATCCTCATCCGGCTTCGAAACGGATGAATCTACGTGCGGGGGTTCCGGTGGCGGTGCCTCGAACCGTTGAGGCTCCGGTGTCTGTGGCTGTGACTCTGGTGGCTGTAGCTGTGGTTCTGAACGGGGCTCTGGCTCTGATTCTGAAGCTTCGGGTTGCTCCGAATCAGACTCAGCCTCGGTGAATTCGTTACCCCGGTTCCTTCGATTCCTTGACTCCCTTCTGAAAGAGTCGCTCTTGTTCTTGACCGATACCTTGAGTTCGGCGATGAGTTGATTGTAGTCCATGGTCTCTTCTGTATCTTCCTCTTCGGTATCGTCCTCGTCGAGACCGACATCGAACCCATCGCTTGATTCCTCTTCCATCTGATCGCTGGCTTGCGGCTGGTCGTTGGGCTGATCGGTGGAATGCGGCTGATCGTCGAGTTGTTCGTCTGGTTGAACGTCTGGCAGTCCGACGCGATCGACCTCCTCGGTAAAGGCCTCGATGACGGCCGCCTGGATCCGTTCGCGGCATTCGGCGTTGATCGGATGGGCGACATCTGCGTGCAGCTTCACGCGCCCCTGAGCGTCACGTGGGGCTCGGTTTTCGTTGAGTTTGCCGCCGCACTCATTGCAAAACCGGGCCCGCAAATGATTCTTGTTACTGCACTTCGGGCATCGATCTGAAAGCTTCCGAGACGGCATGGCGACGAAGGGACCGTCGGTCCCATCGATCACCTTGAGATCGCGGATGACGAAGGCGTCGTCAAGCGTCACGCTGCAAAAGGCGCGTAGCCGTTCGGTTCCGTCGCTGACCATCTTGACTCTAACCTCGGTGATGTTCATCTATTAGTCTCCCACGCGATTCCGACTCGTCATCGCCCATGACCCACGATCTTGTACACAACGTCGAGTAACATCCAAAACACGGGGAGCATCGGCGTCCCGCCGGTCGTTGTATAAACGACACATCAGCGTCTCAACACTGACGACAGACACGCTCAGCACACCGCCACCACGCGAATCATCACATCCGGTTGCACCAGCCCACGCGCGGTACGACGCCACGCATCGGCCTCCGACTCGCCATCGAATAACGTAAACAAGGTACTCCCACTCCCCGTCATCCGGACCGGACACCCTTCCAGGCCATCCAAGCTCGCATGAAGCCGTGCCAGACGAGGCTCCACGCTGAAGGCCGCCGGTTCCAGGTCGTTAAACAACCGAGGCATCAGCGAAGCCGCATCGGCCGAAGGATCCAACCAGGGCGCATCCCGGCGAGCTTCGGCGTTCCCCATATCCGTTTCCGCGATTGTTGACCATGCTCGATAGACCGCCCCGGTGGAGATGCCGAATGGAGGGACGATCAGGACCAGCCAACTGCGGCGGGAATGATCGAGCCGCTCGATTCGTTCGCCACGCCCCCTGATAATGGCCGAACTCGGTTCGAGGAAGAACGGCACGTCTGAACCGATTTCCGCCGCGATCGGTACGAGGGCCTCGGTCGAAAGATTCAGGCTCCACAAAGAATTGAGCGCCAGCAAGACCGTGGCGGCATCGCTGCTGCCGCCGCCCAGTCCCGCGCCCGGCGGGATCAACTTTTCCAGCCGGATGGCGACATCGTTCGTGTGACCGGCCGCGCGGGCCAGGGCCTCGGCGGCCCGCATGGCGAGGTTTGTGTCGTCAAGGGGGATTCCATCGGCGTCGCCATCGACTGTAATGCCCGGCCCGTTTCCGGGAGTCACCGTGATCCGGTCACACCAGTCGATCGGGACGATCCAGGATTCGATATCGTGGAATCCGTCCGGACGAATTCCGAGGACGGAGAGGGAGAGGTTGACCTTGGCCGGAGCCAGGCGGCTGATGGATTGGGTAGCCATGAGTGTCATGGCGGCCTCCCGTCGAGCACCCTTGATGCGGAGCGAT
>CAYXGR010000583.1:0-1959 GCA_964464525.1 uncultured Planctomycetaceae bacterium | reverse complement strand
TCGAAGATCTCCCGCAGGAGCGGGATCGTCGTCTTGATCGGGCCAACCTCGAACTCGGCCAGGCAGCGTCGCATGCAGGCGAGGGCCTCTTCGCGCGTCGGCCGATGGACGAGGAGCTTGCCGATCAGGGAGTCGTAGTAGGGCGAGATCGCACAGCCGGCGTGGGCATGCGAGTCGAAGCGGACGCCGTAGCCGCCGGGGGGGCGGAATTGTTCGATATTGCCCGGGCAAGGTCGAAAATCATGGGCCGGATCTTCGGCGTTGATGCGGGCCTCGATGGCCACGCCGTCTCGACGGATGTCGCGCTGCCGCAGACGGAGTTTCTCTCCCGCGGCGATCTTGATCATCCACTGAATCAGATCCACACCCGTCACCAGTTCGGTCACCGGGTGCTCGACCTGGATCCGGGTGTTCACCTCGAGAAAGTAGTAGTGATTCTCCTTGTCGAGGATAAACTCGACCGTGCCCGCCGAGAAGTATTCGGCCGCCTGCACGAGACGGATCGCGGCCTTGCAGATCGCCTCGCGGGTTTTGTCGTTGATCGCCGGCGAGGGGGATTCCTCGACGAGCTTTTGGTGGCGTCGCTGTAGCGTGCAATCCCGCTCCCAGAGATGCACACAGTTGCCATGCTGGTCGGCCAGGATCTGCACCTCGACGTGGCGCGGCTGCTCGATCAGTTTCTCGATATAAACGCGATCGTCCCCGAAGGCATTGTCCGCCTCGGTTCGGGCATTGTGAATCTGGGAGCGGAGGGTCATCTCGTTTCGAGCGATTCGCATCCCGCGACCGCCTCCGCCCGAGACCGCCTTGATGAGAACCGGATAGCCGATCTCCCGGCCGATTTTGACGGCCTGCTCGTCGTCCTCAATGAACCCGTCGCTGCCGGGCACGACCTTGACGCGCGACTTTTTGGAAAGCTTCTTTGCCGCGGCCTTGTCGCCCAACAGGCGGATCGACGCGGCGCTGGGGCCGATGAACTCGATCTTGCTGTCGCGGCACTGATCGGCGAAGTCGGCGTTTTCCGCCAGAAATCCGTAGCCGGGATGGATCGCCCCCACGTTCGCGACTTCGGCGGCGGCGATGATCCGATCGGCCCGGAGATAGCTCTGGCCCGGCGACGGCGCGCCGATGCAGATGGCCCGATCGGCCAGTTTCAAATAGGCCGCGTCGCGATCGGCCGTCGAATAGACCGCCACGGATTCGATACCCATCTCTCGACAGGTTCGGATGATCCGCAGGGCGATCTCGCCGCGATTGGCGATCAGAATTCTGGAAAACATGCTTTTCTTCATAGTCAATCGGGCTTGTCTCAACCGAAAAGGTTGGAATGAAATCGACGGCCGGTGTGGCGGAAGGACGGCCCTGGAAAGACAGGAACCGAGTCGCCGTCGGCCGCATCACTCGGGGCGAACCCTCATGAGAACCTGGCCGAACTCGACCGGTGCCGCATTCTCCACGGCGATGGACTCGACGGTGCCGGTCATCTCGGCCTTGATCTCGTTGAACACCTTCATCGCCTCGATGATGCAGACAACCGTATCGGAATGAACGTGGTCGCCGATCTTTACGAACGGCGGAGAATCGGGGCTGGCCGCCGAATAGAATGTTCCGACCATGGGCGACTCGATCGCCGGGAAATCGACTTGTTCGGGGATAGGCGCGGAGGCCGGCGGCAGCGCCGCGGCAACAGGCGGCGCGACGGCGGGCGGCGCGACGGGAACGGGTATCACCTGTTCCACCGCTGATCCGCGTCGCCGAAGCAGGATACGTTTCTCGCCGTCCCGGATGCTTATCTCCGACAAGTCGTTGTCGACCATCAGATGGGTCAACGTCTTGATCTCTTTGATGTCCATTCAATCCGCCTTCAATAAACACGCGCCCCGTCACGGGCATTAGAGTGTATCCTAAGTCACACGGTGCAGATTAGGGGATTTGGTGGGCGGTGCCCACCCTACCCGC
>CAYXGR010000582.1:0-1961 GCA_964464525.1 uncultured Planctomycetaceae bacterium | reverse complement strand
GGCTCTGATAGGCGCGGCTCTGAATCAAATATCTTGTGAGATATGCGGACTAAAAGGCTTGTAAGACGACTTGGCGCGGAAGGCAATTACTCCGACGGTTTGATATCGATATTGAGCGGGATCGGGCCGGTCGGTGGCCCCTCGTTGGCCTGAAGCGTCGCCCGATCCGGGCGGGGATAGTCCGCAAGATCGGACTGTGTGGGCACCGTCACCTCCAGCCAGTGACAATCGGTGTGTGTTATGAGACGACCGTCTTTCAGTGTCGCCGGCAGTACCACGACGTCACCCCTGCCGAAAGCCAGCCGCTGATTCTTACCGAAGTGGATCTCGCCGGTGCCTTCGAGCACAACCCAACAGACCGGTTCGGCGTAGGGAATCTCCTGCTCCAATTCCGCGACAAACCGCACCTTCTCGATATTGAAGCTCGGGCAGGTCACCAACCGGGTCACGGTCGTGAACAGGCTGGAGACATGCGATCGCTTCTCATACTTCGCGAAATCGATATCGGTCCGGATGCATTCGAGACCCTGTTCAACATGCAGGCCCGCGTCGCTGTCGGGCCGGACCCGGCCCCAGTCGTAGAGCCGATAGGTGATGTCTGACGGCGTCTGAATCTCCGCCACGACGACCCCGGCGCCGAGGGCGTGCAGCGTACCGCTGGGTAGGAAATAGGTCTGTCCCACCCTGACGGGTATCCGCTGAAGATGTTCGAGGATCGCCTCCGGCCGATCGGCCATCGCCTTGCGCAAGGTATCCACCGTCGTGCCCGGTCGCACGCCCCGATAGATGCAGGCGTCTCCACGCGCCTCGATGATCGTCCACGACTCGTGCTTCACGCGAACCGTCCCGCCCAGGCGCGCGGCCGTTTCCGGATCGGGGTGCACCTGCACGCTCAGATCCTGCTCGGCGTCCAGGAACTTGATCAGCAGTGGAAAGCGTCCGTCGACAAGCTCCACACGGCCCATCAAATCCGGTCCCCAGGTTTCGATCAGCTCATGAAGCGTTCGCCCCTTCGCCGGTCCCCGCGCCACGATCGACTGACCGCTTTCCAGGTCGGCGCATTCCCACGACTCGCCGTAGGCCTCGTCGGTCGGCAACTGCTTTCCCAATAGCCGCGCAAGGTTGCGGCTACCCCAGATTTTGGGTTTGAAGATTGGTTCGAAGACCAGCGGGCAGGCATCCATAGCGATGAAAATCCTATCTGAGGAACACCAACACGTAAATCGTTGCCAGTGCGATTTGCATCGCGGCGAATGGAACAGCCGCCTTGACGAATCCGGCGAAGGACAGGTTCAGCTTGTGTTTGTGGATGATCGTGACGGCGACGACCGTCGAGGCCGAGCCGATGGGTGTGATGTTGCCGCCGAGATTCGATCCGAAGATCACGCACCACCACAACGGCGACTCCGCCGGCGTCGCGTCGGCGGCGAGAATCTTCGCGAGCATCGCCGAGAGCGGGATGTTGTCGGTCACGCTGCTGGCGATCGCGGCGCCGGCCGTCAGGGCTGCGGGGCCGGCGCTGTCGCCGAGCGCGATCAGGAGGCCGATGCCGCGGCCGAGCAGGGCCAATACCTGGGCATGTTCCATCACGTTGATGACGACGAACAGGCAGGCGAAGAACCCCAGCAGATCCCAATCGACGGCGGCGTAGAACGTACCCACCTCGTTGCGAAAGGCCAGCAACACGATGATCGCAAACGTCAGGGCGACGTAGCCCATGCCCAGATGCCTGGCGTAGGGCAGGATGGAGGTGGTCGAGAGTGCTATGACGAATAGGACGAACACGCCGAGGCAGAAGTTAAAAAATCGCCGGCTCTCGATTCCGTCATTCTCATCGAAGCCCGCGACCAGGGCTGCCGCCGCATTGCGCTCGGCCTCGGTCGCCAGTGGCTCGATCCGAAAGATACGCCTGCCGAGCCAGATCGTCACGGCGGTCGCGACCACCACGTAGGGCGCCGCAA
>CAYXGR010000581.1:0-1964 GCA_964464525.1 uncultured Planctomycetaceae bacterium | reverse complement strand
ACCACTCGCCCCATCTGCGGCAGAACTTTGGTGCCGAAGGCATTTACATATGTATCAAACCCCGCCCCCGACTTGATTGATTCGGCGATGTCTTCCAGAACCACTGCCAGCCCATCCAGTTCCGCCAGAATCGCCAAGGGCGTCTCCTCCGGTCGATAGCGCCACCCCTCCGCCGTCCGCGCGAACCGGGCATGCACCAGCGGGACATGATCTCCCTCCTGAAGCGTCACGATCGCCTCGTCCCCCTTGAAAGACTGGTTGACGATCCGGCAGCGTGACGAGAACACCCCGAGGTTGTCTTCGATCGCCGACAAATCCCACGCATCCGCCAGGATGGCTCCGAATCGCCGCGTCGCCGCCTCTCGCACACGCGCCTGATTCTTCAGCACCGCGTCCATCTGTCGGATGAATCCGATCGTCCTGACTCGCCGATCCGCCACGATCAGCGGCGCCAGTCGCTCATAGTCCCGTTCGTGGTGGTATTGATGCAGCAATGCCGCGATTTCGGCGGGCGATCGGACCGGCTGATGCGTCCCCGCGACGGGTGGGGGATGGGTCCCCTCCGCGTCTGGGCCGTGCCCTGTGACTGACCGACCCTCGTTGCAGCCGGATGCGATGAACAGGAGTAGAACCGATCGATACGCGACGTGTCGCAATGGAACGCTCATACCCATTCATCGGGCGGCAACTGATCACTTCCTGAGCCGAAGGGGATGAGTTGTGTCACCACTGCCAAGCCACGATCCTTGGGGATCGTGGCTTGACAGTGCCACCCCTTCGGTCCTTGGGGATCGGGATTCACTGCACAGGCCCGAATCGGGTACGATGCCTGAATGGGATCGCTCGGCCCGGTTGCATTCGATGATTTATGAAAACTACCCTGATTGATGAACACAGTCCTGATTGATGAAGACCGCCCTGCAAATACTCCTCGCCTGCACCGCCCTCGCCGTTGCCTGGCAGGCGGGTCAGCAACCTAGCTCCCCGTCGGCCGAGGCCGCGCCGCCGAAGCCCCTTCTTCGGGGCGATCCGCTTCGTAGCGGTCAACTCCGGGGCATGGCCATTCAGCTCCACGGCGGCCCCCGAGTCTACGAAGACTACCACCGGCTCATCCCCGAGGTCGCCGAACTCGGGGCCGACACCCTCCTGATCGTCGTCCACGGCTGGCAGACCCACGCCGGAACCCTCGACCTGCACATCGATGCCCGCAAGACCCCCGGCGACAAGGATCTCGGCCGCCTTCTCGACCTCGCCGCGGTCCACGGTCTCCGCCGCATCCTCATGCCTGTCGTCCTGCTTACGCAGCCCCGCGACGGCGAATGGCGCGGCAAGATCATCCCACCCGATCGCGACTGGGCCGCCTGGTTCAAGCGCTACCGCCAATTCATCAACCGGTTCGCCGACATCGCCGAGCGTCACGAGGTCGAGGTTCTCATGGTCGGCTCCGAACTCATCAAGTCGGAGACCTACACCGAACTCTGGCAGGAGACGATCCGCGAGGTTCGCCAGCACTACCGCGGTCGCCTCGGCTATTCCGCCAACTGGGATCACTACCAGACTGCCAAGATCGGCTTCTGGCCCGATCTGGATTTCGTCGGGATGACGAGCTACTACGAACTCGCCGATGGGCCAAACCCGAAGATCGAGGAGATCGACGGCAAGTGGGCCCGCATCAAGAAAGACATTCTCGCCTTCCAGCACGAGGTGAAGAAGCCCATCCTGTTTACCGAGGTCGGCTGGTGCAGCCAGGAGGGGGCCGCCCACGAGGGGTGGAACTATTACGCCAACCAGAAGGCCACTCCCGCCGGTCGCAGGGAGCAGGCGATCCTCTACGAATCCTTCCTGCGGACCTGGTCGAACGAGCCCGGCGTCGGCGGCATCATCTGGTGGGAGTGGGACACCACCCCCGGCGGTAACAACGACTATGGCTACACCCCCCGGGGCAAGCTGGCCGAAACCCTCCT
>CAYXGR010000580.1:0-1978 GCA_964464525.1 uncultured Planctomycetaceae bacterium | reverse complement strand
GAGAGCGAGGCGTTGCCGTTGGGGTCTTCGTTCAAGACCGTCGACGCCGGGCCGCGCGTGAGAAGATCCGCGATCCGATCTAGGGATTCCGCGTGATAATCGTGGATCACATCCGCATTCAGTGTGTGCCGGCTCATCCTCGCCCAGAACTCGACCGACTGCCGCCAGGCCCGCTCCGTCACCAGCAAATTGATCTGCTTGAAAATCACCCGATTGGTTTTGTAGGAAAGCATCGTCGCGCGAAGATGGGCCTGAAGCAGATCCTCCGGCTCGGGATATCGGCCACGGACCAGCCTGCGAAGCAGACGCCAGTGTTCCTTGTCGACCAGCGCGTCGGCCCGGACTTCCCAATAGAAATGACCAAACCGAATCGTCGACCGGCTGACGGCCATCTGCCGGGGTAAAAACTTGTTGTGGGCCACGGTGTCGGCCGCCAGGTGGGCGAGGTAGCCGTAGGCGAATGCTCGACCCTTGTCTGTCCGGGCCGATTCCAACAGGCTGAAGCCCGTCTCCCAGCGATGGCAGACCTGCTTGATCTTGCTCATCTTCTTGGCCAGGACGGTGTCGGTCGCGACGTTGCCGTAGAGAAAGTAGCGTCGGTGGGCGGCAATCAGCGCGGCCACGCCCGCGGGGAGCAGGCCCAGGTGTGCGAGGAGGTCGGAGGCGAGTTGGATGTGGGTTGCCGGACCCCAGGCCCAGGCATCCGAACCCGACATGAGCACGATGGCTGCGGCCGTCAGGATGATGAATCGCGTGTGCACGAATCCCACGTGCTTCCCTCCGAAGGGGAGAACGGACGAAGGCGTCACGGTTCCCCAATCGCCGCATTGTAGCGACCGCGACTGCTCAATCCAAATCCGCCTTGTTCATCGGCCCAGGCCTGATCTGACTGTGGCTTCAGCCACTCTGCCGAAATCGGCCCCCGATAAAGATTGTATTCTGGATCTCCGCTTGCACCGATTTTATCGATGTGGCACCCATGCCCTTCTGGGCGAATAGTGGCTCCGTTCGCTGCCGAGCGGCCGCACGGACTGGAAGTCCGTGGCTCGTCAGGTTGATTCGCACCGGTTGGAAACCGGTGCCACAGGTTCGGCTGAAGCGGGCATGGAATCCGCCGATTGTGTCATGGACCCGGTGCGAACGCGCATCGCCAACAGCCCATCGTTAACAACCCATCGCCAACGACCCATCGCGCGTCACTCAATAATCCGCTATACTGCCGCGATGCCCACCGAATCCGATGCCGTCTATTACGCACCGAAAGATTATGCCTCGATCCCCCGTCGCATCACATCGTTCCTGCTGGACATCTTCGTGGTCGTCTTACTGATCGCCGTGGCATCCTCGGCGGTCCAGGTCTCACTTGTCCCCTCAGCCGTGAACGCCATGCCGCGGTCACCCGAAAAGCAGAAACTCATTAACAAGTACCTGAAACCGGTCAAAGTTCCCATGGTCCTGGGTTGGTTTGTACTTGTGGTCGCGTATCACATCGTCCTGCGAACCACTCGCGGCGGTACCCTGGGCTATCGCCTCACTCGCATCCGTCTTGTGGACATGGCTGGCCACGTGCCCGTGCTCAAGGCCCTGCTTCGTCGATTCCTCCTTGCCGTGCCGGGCTGCCTGATGTTTGGCGCGACCTATCTCAATTGCCTCCGAAATCCCGCTCGTCGGGCTGGTCACGATCAGTGGTCCGGAACCTGGCTCGTCCGCACACGGGCCGAACCCGCCGGCCCGGCACGCCCCGTGTATCAGACCCGATTGTTCGGCACCTTTCTCCTCACCTTCGCCGACATCGAACCGGCAACCGACGAGGAGGATGCTTCCGAGCCTGAAAAGGACGGGGGTATCAAATCCAATGAACAAGATGCCATTCTCTGACTCAATGACCGTGTGCGATTGTGCGGCGCGTTGGTGTGATAGAGACCGCACGGGCATTCAGACTCCCTATTCGGACGTCTTCATCCCGAGGCTCTTCATT
>CAYXGR010000579.1:0-1979 GCA_964464525.1 uncultured Planctomycetaceae bacterium | reverse complement strand
CCGGAATCCTCGCCGCTCGCTTCCCGCGACTTTCTGATACTCACGGCTGTATTCCTTGTCGCCGTCATCATTCGCGTTGTCTATGTCCTCCAGATGAGGGACAATCCGCACTTTGCCAATCCTATCCTCGACGGCGAGGTTCACGACAACTGGGCACGGGCGATCCTTGCGGGGGAGCGATTCTTCGACGGGGCCTACTTCAAGGCTCCGCTCTATCCTTGGCTGTTGGCGTTCGTCTACAAGGTCTTTGGGCCGGGCTATCTGGTTCCCCGACTCGTGCAGTCGGTCATGGGGGCGGCGAGTTGCGGCCTGCTCTTTCTCGTCGGTCGCGAGGCCTTCGGCCGGATCGTCGGAGCGGTAGCCGGTCTGGCCGCGGCGACGTTCTGGGTCATGGTCTATTTCGACGGCGAACTGCTGCTCGAGCCACTCAGTATTTTTCTGAATCTGCTGGCGATGTGGCTGATCCTCCGCGCCGCGCGGTCCGACGGTCTCGGCGGCTGGCTGCTCAGCGGCCTGGTCCTCGGCCTCAGCGCCATCACCCGTCCGAATGTGCTTGTTTTTATGCCGTTGGTTGCGATTTGGATCCTATTCGTTCATCGCGGACGATTTCTGACGGGCCTGACTCGGGCGGGGCTTTTTGGCGCGGCCTGCCTTGTTCCGATTTTGCCGATCACGATTCGCAACTATGTGGTCGGCGACGATTTTGTGCTTATCGCCTCGCAGGGCGGGCCGAATTTCTATATCGGGAACAATGCCGAGTCCGACGGGATCTCCGCCCGGATGCCCGGTGCCCGAACCTCCTGGGGGGGCGGCTACCAGGATTGGATCACCCTCGCCGAACAGGAAGCCGGTCGCCGGCTGAAACCCTCCGAGGTCTCGGCCCACTTCTTTCGCAAGGCCTGGAAATTCATACGGGAGACGCCCGGTCTGGCCGCCAATCTTACCTTCGCAAAGCTTCAGTTGTTCTTTCACGACTGGGAAATCGGGAACAATCACGACCTCTATTTCTATACGGGCCGATTCACGCCCATCGCCCGATTCCTTCCACTGACGACCGGGCTGATCCTGCCGCTTGGCCTGTTCGGACTCATCTTCGCGACGATCTCATCGATACGGACCGGCCGCTGCATTTTCCCGTTGTGGTCGTTTACGCTCGTCTATACGGCGACGGTCATTGCCTTTTTCGTCTGCGCACGTTTTCGTGTGCCGGTCATGCCTTTTTACATTCTCTTCGCGGCTTACCTTGTGGTGCGCTGTGCTGACTTCTTTCGGCGGCAGGATTGGCGTGCCATCTTCGGATGTGTCGTGATTGTGGTCCTGCTGCACAAGGGGATCAATCGTGGCTGGCCGGAATCGCTGCGACAGCGCGACATCGCCCGAGCCTACACCCAACTGGGGGCCGCCTATGCCGCGGCGGGCCGTGACGACGAGGCTCGTCAGGCACTCCGCGACTCGCTCAAGGAAGATCCGAATTCTATCGAGGCCCTGGCGGGTCTGGGTTATAACCAGTTTCAGCAGGGGCGCTACGCCGAGGCGGCCGAACACTTTCGGGCCGCGCTGCGGCTCAGCCCTGGTATCGACGTGCACGAAATGCTGGCGCGATCCCTGATCAAGCTGGATCGCTGGGGCGAGGGGATCGACGTGCTTCGTTCCGGCACGGAAGACCTGCCGCACTACCTGGACATGAAACGCATGCTTGCCTTCATCCTGGCGACGTGCCCGGATGCGCGACATCGGGATGGGCGGGAGGCCGTGCGTCTCGCGGAGATGGTTCGCGACTTCGGCCCGGAGATTCCCGAGACTTTCGACACGTTGGCCTGTGCCTATGCCCGGGTCGGGCGTTATGAGGACGCACTCCGATCGGCCCGCAAGGCGCTGGAGATTGCCCAACGTATCTTGCAACTCGAAGCCCTGGAGCAGATTAATCTGCATATCCGACAGTTCGAGCGGCGGCGGCCGTTTACGCAGTTTGAAAAAGT
>CAYXGR010000578.1:0-1984 GCA_964464525.1 uncultured Planctomycetaceae bacterium | reverse complement strand
CCGCCGTTTTCAACTACGGCCCATTCACAAGCCACCGTCACCGAACCCAGCCGATTCCATACTCGTTCTGACGCCACAGTTTCCAATCGGTTCCCGACAATCTTGAGCATTGTCTATCGCCCGATACAATGGGCCCGCCATCGATTCAATCCGTCCGATCGCATGAAAAGGGAGCCCCCATGTCTTTCGACTTGAAGCCGGCAGAACTTCGCGTCCTCGGTGTCCTGATCGAGAAGTCGCTCACTCAGCCCGCCTACTATCCGATGACCATCAACGCCATCGTCAATGCTTGCAACCAGAAGACCAATCGCGAGCCGGTCACCGCCTACACCGATTCGGAGGTGAGCGCGGCGATGGCCTCCCTCCGCCGACGAGAGTGGGCCGACCAGGCCCCGCCCGAGCGTAACGAGCGGTCGATCAAGTTCAAACACGAGATCGAGGCGAAGTTCGACTGGAACGCCTCCCAGCGGGCGTTGATGGCCGAGTTGATGCTCCGAGGCCCGCAAACCCTCGGAGAACTCCGCTCCCGCGCCGGTCGCATGTCGCACCTCGGCACAACGGATTACGCCCGAGATCTGCTTCAGGAATTGGAGACCGCCGATCCTCCCCTCGTCATCGAACTCCCCCGGGAACCCGGCCGCTCTGCCCGCCGCTTCGCTCATCTACTCGGTGGCGAGATCCCGGTGCTGTCTCACAATCAGAGCGCGGCCCTCGGGCCACCCACAATGGCCGTCTCAGAGGCGACAGAAGATCAATCCGCGTTGGAGACGCGCGTCGCGGCGCTCGAAAAACGAATGGATACCCTGGAGCACACCCTTTCGCAGCATCAGGCGACACATCAGCAAGAGTATCCTCGCTAAGAGGGGACTAGTGGATTCAATCATCCCCGCGCCCCGGTTTTATCCTCTGGACTTCTGCCCGATTCACAACTACAATCCGTGAAGTTTGGGCCGAATTCACGGTTCCTCGTCGGTCACGAATCACGGATCGATGGCCGACACTCAATAACATTCAATATCGATAACGGCAGCCGGCCCAGCGCCGCTGTTCGTATGATCCATACGTAACACATTTCTTAATAAAGTAGGTGAGCCATGTATCGAAATCTCTCTACCAGTCACATGATTATGCTTTTTGTCAGTTGCGGGCTGTTGCCGCATGTAGGCTGTGGCCGCTCTTCATTAGCCCCGGAGTTGTGTCCTCCTGGCGGGCTCATTGTAGACCTGAACGGATTCTGGCGCGACGGGGACAAGAGCGGCCTGGTTCTGTTCAAGTTCGTTCAGGATGGAATCGTGATCACTTCCACCCGTGAAGAGGCGAGGGTCTGTAATCATCTTGACGGCCTGGGAACCATGAGCGAGTCCTCCGAGGACTTCGTGGGGTTGATCGATGGCTGCGACATCACCGGGCAGATCACGGTCTGCCGATTCGGGCTCAAAGATCCATCGACAATCGGCCAAAATGGAATCGCCAAGCTGATGTTCGATGCGAACATCAGTGACGATCAGAATCGAATCACGGGCTCCTTCTCTGATTCCGTCACGGGTGACTCGGGGACCGCGATCTGGGAACGGCTCGGCTGCCGGCCGAAGCTGCCCGGCGATTATCTGCTGCCCGGCAGCGAGGTCATCGACTTCGAAACGGAGCACGATCTGGACATGGGAATCATCACCTATCAGGGAGATGCCGGTTTGGGCATCGAAATATCGCGGCGCGTGGTGGCCGATGTCAACGGCACTGTGGCGACCGTAACCCCGGCGACGCCCGGCATGCCGATCGTGATCGGCGTGATCGTCGGCAATGGCAACCGGATCGAGTATTCGCTCTTCGGCCAGTTTGCAAGCGCCGGAGTCTCCGTCGGCGACGCCGTCATGCCCGATACGGAGATTGGCAGAATCGGAGAACTAGCCAGTCAGCCGGATCACTTCATGCTCCGGTTGCGGGCCTTCGACGCAATGACCGACGTCCCCATCAATCCCGATTG